>CAYROB010000207.1:0-2579 GCA_964425775.1 uncultured Carnobacteriaceae bacterium | reverse complement strand
AATCCCAGACTTCTTCTAGATAGGGGTTCACAAAACTTTCCCCGCGTCGATTGGCCCAGACGGATCCATTTGCGTCAGTGAACGACCATTCAGGTTTCGATTCAGCAAGGAGAGAATCCTTAAAAACAACAATTCGAGCAATCGGATAAATATTATTATCTTCTAAGGTCTTCATTAACTCTTCTGCGTCAATGAGTTCGTTAGTCATTTCATTCACTAATTCATTGTCACTTTGTAAGTCTAAGGTGATATTTCCATAATCATCTTTGATATCAATGACCATCGCATTTAAATCGGTTGTGTTAATGAGTTCAATTAATGACTCCATCCGATCACCACCAGCAGAATGGGCGGTTGTATAAATTCCCTTCACACCACCTTTAGGGTAGTCAATATTCACCCCTGAATCATAAAGAAATTTCTTGGGGAACTGATCGGGAATTTTTAGTAAGTCATCCGTGCTGACTGTTAGAAACTGTTCATCAACTTCCACATCTAAATCGTTTGTACTATTTGAGTCGGATAGGAACTCTTTGGTTAATTCATTCATTTCAGAAAAATGTTCATTCATTTCAACAAATGTATCATCCCACGCTAAGTTATTTTCTTTAAGAGCAGTATAGTTTGAATTGAGTTCATTCAGACCACCAATAAAATCTTCGTAATCTGCATCATCTGCCGCAATTTCATTAAAGTAGCTTCTTTCTAAATCAATTTCATCGGCATACTGTTCTTGGTAGATGAGCATATCATCAGCGAAATCAAGAAAATCATTCGATATTTTTTTAATCATATCGGCAGGTAAATCTTCGCCTTCATAACGTCCAATATATTCAGCTTTTTCACGAACAATCTTTTCTTGCTCAGTTATTTCAGCGAGTATGTTTTCACGCTCAGAAATATTTTGAAGAACATCAGCTGATTCATCTTGAATGCTAGAAAAATCTTCATCTTCAGTAATTAATACATGGAATTGATCATTTAAACTTTTTTCGTAAGTGTATAAATCTTTATCAATTGCTAAGAACTCGTTTTGTACATCTTGAACGGCACTAGTAGCTTCAGCAATACCTTTTGGATCTACAGTCGACCCACATGCTGTGAGTAGCAAGAGACTTGTTGCTAGTCCTAAACTATATTTCAGTGTTTGTTTCATCTAATCCTTCCTTTAATTGGAATTTTGTTAAGCATATTTTGTATTATACAGCAAGAAAATGCAAGAATACAAAATATAGCATAACCTTTTTAAATAAATCGGATGATTTTTTGGTATAATTGAGTCGTTGCTAATTTTCATGTTATCATGAGATAGCTGTAAAATGAATAAGATAGAAAAGAGTGTATGTATGATTTATTATTTATCTTTAACAACGATTATTGTTTTAATTGATCAATTTACAAAGTATCTAACGGTACAAAACATTGCACTACATGAGACAATTGAATTTATTCCGGGCTTTATGTCCTTTACGTATCTACAAAATAGTGGAGCTGCTTGGAGTATTTTAGAAGGACAAATGTGGTTTTTTTATATCATTACTGTAATTACAATTGTTGTCATTCTTTATTTTTTAAAGACAGAGGGCCAGACAGATAAGATATTTGGAACTATTTTGGCGCTTGTTTTAGGTGGAACAATCGGAAACTTTATTGATCGACTACTTTTCAAATATGTAATAGATATGATCCGAGTTGAGTTTATCTCGTTCCCAGTTTTTAATGTAGCCGACTCATTCTTAACAGTAGGCGTCATTGCGCTTTTTATTTATACAATTTATCAAGAGAAGAAATCAGGAAAAATTTAATATAGGTGGTTATTATGTCAAAAGATGAAATAGTATTTGAAGAAATTATTGAATTAACGGTAGTTGAAGAAAAAGGTAGAATTGATAAGTTCCTAGCAGATAAACTCGATACAATGTCACGCTCAAAGATACAAGGATTAATTGCGGATGAATGTGTATTAGTGAATGATGAAGTGATCAAAGCAAACTATAAAGTAAAAGCAAATGATGAGATCGTCGTTTCCATTCCGGAAGCTGAGCCAATTGACGTGGTTGCAGAAGATTTACCAATTGAGATTATTTATGAAGACCAGGACTTAGTGGTTCTTAATAAAGAGCAAGGGATGGTTGTGCATCCAGCACCAGGACATAAATCAGGTACGGTTGTGAATGCTTTGTTGTATCATATTGATGATTTGTCTGGAATCAATGGTAAGATTCGTCCAGGAATTGTGCACCGTCTAGATAAGGATACTTCTGGAATTATGGTTGTGGCAAAAAATGATGAAGCGCATGTAGGCTTATCAGAGCAACTAGAAGACCGAAGCATGGAACGCAAATATTGGGCGTTAGTCCATGGAGTGATGCCTCATAGCCAAGGGACGATTGATGCACCAATTGGTCGTGATTCAAAGAATCGCCAACGCTATGCAGTAGTTAGTGGTGGCAAAGAAGCCCGTTCGCATTTTAAATTAATCGAAAAATTAGATGATTATTCATTACTGGAAGTGGAACTTGAATCCGGACGCACACATCAAATTCGTGTGCACTTGAATTACATCGAGTTCCCAGTAG
>CAYROB010000206.1:0-2594 GCA_964425775.1 uncultured Carnobacteriaceae bacterium | reverse complement strand
AATGAGGTCTTGTTTATTTGAAAACAAGTTTCCGAGAAACTATTGACACATACGTAGAAACCAGCTATTTTTGTTTGTTTTTGGTAAAATGGTATTATATAGAAGAAACAGAAATAATTAGTCCATCTATTATATGAAAGGGTGCTTATTATGAAGATTGTTATTATTGGAGGAATTGCTGCGGGAATGGGTACAGCTGCTAAAGCGGCACGCGAAAATCCTGAGGCAAAGATTACAGTAATTGAGAAAGAAGATTATATTTCGTTTGGAGCTTGTGGTTTACCTTATTATTTAGGGAATCAATTTGAGGATTCAAATAAGATGTTTGCACGTACGGTAGAACAAATGGAGCAAGCAGGAATACGCATTGAAGTTGGTCATGAAGCAACCAAGGTGGATTACGATGAAAAAGTAGTTCATTATAAAGATGTGAAAACAAATGAAGAGAAATCAATAAGCTATGATCGTTTAATGCTTGCAACTGGAGCTAACGCAATTGTTCCGCCGATTCCTGGGGTAGATGCCAAAAATGTTTATACCTTTAACCGTCTAGCTGCTGTCCAAGAAATTAAAGATCAAATCGATGAAATTGAGCATGTCACGATAGTTGGTGGAGGTTTCATTGGAGTAGAAGTTTCTGAACAACTTGCTCATTTAGGAAAAAAAGTGACGATAGTTGAAGGTTTGGATCGCTTGATGTCTGCACAATTTGATACCGAGTTTTCAGATAAGATACAAGGGGCGCTAGAAGAAGAGGGCATTGAGGTTATCCTTGACCGATTCGTTGAAGAGTTAGTTGTTGAAGGGGATAAAGTAACAGGGGTAAAAATAAAAGATCAAATACTTAAAACGGATTTAGTTATTTTAGCAATTGGATTCCGTCCAAATACAGCCTTCTTAAAAGATGAACGATTAGAAATGATGCCAAATGGTGCGATTATAATAGATTCATCTGGAGAAACATCCATTCCTGATGTCTTTGCAGCTGGAGATAATGCATCTTCCCCACATCGTCAGCTAGGAGATATATATTTACCGCTTGCCACAATGGCCAGCAAGATATCGCGAATGATTGGTACGAACATTGTTTCGGAAGATAAAAAAACAATGGAATTTCCAGGAAGCCTAGGGACTGGCGCGATAAAAGTCGGAAACTATGAAGCTGGTAGAACAGGTTTAAGTGAAAATGAGGCAAAGGCACTTGGAGTGGTTTATAAAACGACTCTTATTACAGCCCGAAATCACACAGGATATTGGCCAAATCCTAAGCCGATTGATATTAAATTAGTCTATGAGGTAGAAACCAAGAAATTATTAGGTGCACAACTATTTGGAGAAAAAGATGCTGTCTTACGAATGACTGGACTTACTACCGCAATCCATGCTGGCTTAACAACTGATGAGATTGGATTTATTGACTATTCCTATGCACCACCATTCTCAACTACATGGGAAGCCTTAAACATTGCAGCGAATACAGCAAAGTAATATAGATCAAGTAATTATTTAAAAGTTTTGAAATGAGTTGAAATTATGTTTTTTAGTCATGGTGAAATGTTAATCCGTTTGATTCTAGCAGCTGTTGTAGGTGGAGTAATTGGCTATGAAAGAGAAATAAGAGGAAGAGATGCAGGTATAAGAACGCACGCACTTGTTAGTTTGGGTGCTGCAATTATTACTTTGGCGCAGCTAAAAGCAAGTGAATGGGTTATTAACTTTGTTGTGGAGAATCCTGAATTTCTTAACATTCTAACTTCTGATATCACCCGAATGACCGCACAAATAGTTAGTGGAATTGGTTTCTTAGGTGCCGGAACTATTATTGTTAGTAGGCGTTCGATTACTGGCCTAACTACTGCAGCTTCTATTTGGGCAGTGGCAGGACTAGGTATCTCAATCGGAATGGGTCATTATTTATTAGGGGTATCGGGTTCAATTATTATATTAATCGTTTTAATTATAGTTAAAGCTTTATTTAAAATGGATCAGGATAAAAATATGGAGATTCAGTACTTAGAAGGAGATGAAACTATTAAACTCATTGAACAGATATTTAGTGAGACAAACGTAAAAGTTCTTTCAGAAGATTACTCTTCTTCTTACGCTGATGATGAAGAACCGTTATACAAGGTTGTTTACGAATTACACATTCCGACTGATATTAAATTGAAAAACCTGATGGATATCATTGGTCAAAATGAAAATGTCCAGAAAATATTAACTATAAAGTGGATTTAATCATTTGTATTTCAATAGAAAAATTATTTAAGAAGGTCCTATTCATTAAGAATAGGGCTTTTCTACTATAGAGAAGGTGTTGTTTTTAATAAATGTTTGAATATCTTAAGAAAGTGCTTGACAGTGATTCAGAAAGTTGGTACACTATTTCTCGTGCTCATTGAACAGAAATTAAATAAGTAAAATAAACATTATGTTCAATAGGTAACAAAGTTCTTGACAAGTATTCGACAGTCATGTATACTTATTAAGGATAGAGGAAGGGAAGCAAACAGTCTGTTTGTGAAATCTCCTAAAAAATATAGATCTTTGAAAACTGAACAAAGTAATACAACCAAAATGTGCAGGGAGTTTTA
>CAYROB010000205.1:0-2595 GCA_964425775.1 uncultured Carnobacteriaceae bacterium | reverse complement strand
GCTGCTTATCTTTTTAGTCATTATTATGTACCTTTTCGATTGCAAGAATAGTAGACACTGTCCCTTGACCTAGCAACAGAAAACTTTTAAAATGTTGAATACAAGAGCCAATAACAAAATACAGAATATTAAAAAAAGTGTAAAGGAACTGATATCATGGAAATTGAAAAAGAATCGGGGTGGAAATTACATCCTATTGGTGGAGAGACGGGCCAGGCTTTTATGGGGACGCGCGATCACGAGAAAATATTCTTGAAGAAAAATTCCTCACCCTTTCTAGCGGCCTTATCCCTTGAAGGAATTACTCCAAAATTAATCTGGACGAAAAGAACAGGAAATGGCGATGTGCTTACGGCGCAGGAATGGTGTAATGGCAGAACGTTAAAGGCCCATGAAATGAATGGGAGCAGTATTGTTAAAATACTCGATCAACTACATGAATCAGACATTTTAAAGAGACTTCTGGGACGTGTAGGTGGTGACACAATTAGTGAACTTGATTTGTTGGCTGAGTATGAGAGGGATTTGCCAGCTGATTTAGGTAGTCATCCGTTAATGCAAGAAGCCTATGATTTCTTGTTATCTTCACTCCCGTTAGCTTACACAGAAGAGGATATTCGGGTTTGTCATGCAGATATATCTAACAAAAACATGTTACTTTCTGATGATGGATCACTTTTTATTGTGGACTGGGACACGGCTGTATTAATGGATTATTTATTTGATATCGGGCAACTACTCGCACGTTTTATTGAAAAAGAAGATTGGAAAAAATGGGCCAATGAGAATAATCTAACTTTTAATGTGAATGAGAAAGAACGTATTTATTGGTATGTAAAGATTAACTTATTATTAGACATCAAATATATGCATAGAAAAAATCGTTATGACCAAATGAATGAACTTTTACTAAAGTTAAATCGGTGCATGAATGATTAAATATTAAAAAGATAGCTTGACGAATATAGAGAATATCGTCAGGCTATCTTTTTTTAAGATTATTCAATGATCAGTTTGTTAGATTTTATATAAATCGATTATACTTCCAGTGTAAGCGTCGGCAATGAATTCATATTGCTGTCTCACTCCGTCTTCAAAGCGTGAAAGGCCACCATAGTAAACCTCAGCATGGTAAGAATGTTTTGACCACGGAACTTTAGTCATTTCGATCCAAGAACCTTCAATCGGACCTTCTGCTCTAAATTCTTTTTTCACTTGCTCTAAAATGCGATCTGGATTAATCGGCTTATTTTTATCAATGAGAAAGAAAGTAAAAGCTCCGAACAAAAAAGATAGGATAAATGTAGCGATTAAAATAACGAAATGTTTCTCTTCATATTTTTTCAAGTTCATTATCATTCTCCTTATAATTATATTTTCGATTCTTATTTACTCTTATTTTAGCACAACTACAAATGAACTAACATAAATAATCAAAAAAGAATGAAATTCAGGGGAGTATAAAGCTATGATTCAACCTTACCTTTATTTTGTGTATAATAGAATCAGACAAAATTCAGGGAGGTAATTCAAATTACAAGTGAACATATTAGTGATGAACGATTTGAACGAATTAAAAAATTAACAGAAGTTCAGAGTGTTAGTGGATTTGAACATAATATTCGTGAAGTGATTCGTAAAGAAATGACACCTTATGTAGATGAAATTCAACAAGATGGTTTAGGTGGGATTTTTGGTTTACGAAAAGCTGAAAAAGAAGATGCACCAAAGCTTATGGTTGCGGCACACATGGATGAGGTAGGTTTTATGCTGGCTTCGATTACGGATAAAGGTTTTTTCCGAGTGATTCCTTTAGGTGGCTGGAACCCGCAAGTTGTATCAGCACAGCGCTTTACCTTACAAACTAGAAACGGAGATTATCCAGTTGTTTCATCGTCAATACCCCCACATTTATTGCGTGGGAAAGAAAAGAAGACCCAAGAAGTAACGGATATTTTATTTGATGGCGGTTTTTCATCAAAAGAAGAGGCAGAAGAATACGGTGTACGCCCAGGAGATACAATTGTTCCAGATGTTGAAACAATAAAAATGGCAAATGGAAAGACGATTCTTGGCAAAGCATGGGACAACCGCTATGGTGTTACGGCTGTTTTAGAAGCCTTGAAAGACTTAAAGGATGAAAAGTTACCCAGTCATTTAATTGCTGGAGCCAACGTGCAAGAAGAAGTTGGTCTACGTGGAACCAAAGGAGCTGTCCGCAAATTTGACCCGGATGTATTCTTTGCCGTGGACTGTTCACCAGCGGATGATGTTTATGGAAAAGAAGATGCATTTGGCAAACTAGGCGAAGGTGTGTTGTTACGCATTCAAGATCCTGGCTTCATCTTATCGAAGGAAATGCGCGAATACTTATTAGATACAGCAGAGACACATGATATTCCTTATCAGTACTTTGTATCCAAAGGTGGAACAGATGCCGGTGCCGCCCACCAATTAAACAATGGAATACCAAGTGCTGTCATTGGTATGTGTGCCCGTTATATTCACACCCACCAAACAATGTTCCGTATTGATGATTACGACGCAGCATTAGAAATGGTCAAGCAAATTATTTTAACATTTGATCAGAGCACA
>CAYROB010000204.1:0-2610 GCA_964425775.1 uncultured Carnobacteriaceae bacterium | reverse complement strand
AGAGCTGGTTTGGGCGACAATCATTATTGTAGTCGCAGTAGGGATTGTCTTCTTTGTTACATACCGAACCACCAATGCGATTATTCCTTTACCGGTTGCATGGGCCTATTATGCGATTTTCGTTGGCGAAGAGTTAACCGTTGCTTTACTTGGAATGGTCGTTTTACTCGGTGTAGCTTTTTACCAATTTTATCAAAACCGTTTCTCCTTTCAAAAAACATTTCGTTAAGAAGAAGCCACTCAGCAATGGGTGGCTTTTTTATTTACGGGAAATTTTAAGTGTATCGATTGAATGCGGTTACAACTAGAGGTAAACTAGGGATGTAGAAAAAATAAAAGGAGGAAAGAATAATGGGAATTGATGAAAAAGATTATGGGAAACAGCCACATGTGGTGGATATTGAGGATATAACGGAAGACAATGAAAATTATCGTACGACTATTTGGACCGGTGAGAAGTTACAGTTGACAGTTATGAGCATTGAACCAGGTGATGACATTGGACTAGAGGTTCATGAAGGAATCGACCAGTTCATTCGCATCGAAGAGGGCGAAGGTTTATGCCAAATGGGACTAACAGAGGATAATTTAGATTTTGAACGTGAAGTAGAAGATGATGATGCCGTATTGGTACCAGCAAATACATGGCATAACATCACCAACGTTGGCGATGAGCCGCTTAAGCTCTACACTATCTATGCAGGACCCGATCATGTCGCTGGAACCGTCCATCCAACACACCAAGATGCAAAAGACGATCCGAACGAACAACACTAAAAAAGTAAATAGTCTTAAAGCAAATGGTACATGGGTGGAAGCATTCATGTACCATTTTGTGTGTAAATGACAAGGAGTAGATGGCTATGAAAAATAAAGTTTGGCGCGGATTTATCGGAGGCTTCATCGGTCTAATTATCGGAATATTGGCAGGAGGCTACCTTGGTTTAATTTTGGGAGGAACTTTTTTAGGGAGCTTTGATATCTATGAGCGAACAGGCCTGGAAGGTTATCAAATATCCACCTATGTTGGAGCGGTCATTGGTGCTCTTGTGGTAATGGTCTTAGGTGTTAAGCTTGCTTTGAAAAATAATCAGGGGAAACAGAAAAATATCGATTGATTTTGATGATGCAGCTGAAAAAGAATGGTGAATTTCATAAATACCTTCTTTTGATGGACTTTAATGATATAATTGAGATAATTAAAGAAATGAAGAGAAGGGATGTCATCATGAGTAAAACAGGTGTAACTTTATATTTTGTACGACATGGCGAGACGTATTTAAATTATTACAATCGGATTCAAGGTTGGAGTAATGCTCCGCTGACAGAACGTGGCGCGATCAATGTCCGTCGAAGTGGTCGCGGCTTAAAAGATATAAAATTTGATGCGGTCTATACAAGTGATTTGTCGAGAACAGTTGACACGGCCGAATTGATTTTGGAAGAAAATGAGGTAACCGATCCGTACCAAGAAATCATCTTGATGCCCGAATTCAGAGAAGTATTCTTTGGAAGCTTTGAGGGTGAAAAAGCGGATGTTCTTTATGCAAAAATCGCGGAACAAGTTGGCTTTGACACGATTGAAGAAATGCTGCGCGATTTGCCACAATTTGATCGCATGAAAGTAACAAAAGATATTGATCCACATGGACATGCCGAAGACTTTATGGAGTTTTGGTTACGTGCGCAAAAAGGGTTAATTGAAGTAATTAATAACCATCGTGATACAGGGGATAATGTTTTGATTGTCGCGCATGGCGCAACGATTCGAATTCTGTTAGAAAACCTAGTACCTGAATTACAAAAACCAGGTGTATTAGACAATGCAAGTGTTTCAATTGCTCATTATGGTGATGGGATGTACCGTCTAGATAGTTATGGCGACATTGGTCACTTTGTTGAAGAGCACGAATTAGACGAATAACAATAATAAAGATAGCTGGTGAACTTATTTAACACAAGTTCACCAGCTTTTAAATTTAAACATCATGAAAGTCGTTAATTAACACCGTATGCTTGGTTTTCCACTATAGGTGAAAATACTCCCATCAAAATATGAAGCTTGTACATTTCTTTTCGCTTTCATTTACTCTCTATTTTCTCTCTATTTTCTCTCTATTTTCTCTATTTGACCGTATGTGCAACTCTTTGACCTTTTCTGCAAACTCATCTACTGGACCCACTACATCTACATCATGAATGACTGCTTGAATCGGAAGATTCTTTACAGGTGATGATGCAAGCCCCATTTCTTTTGTCCATTCGACCAACTGAGCGGATGAACTGGCATAAACGATCCGGCCAAGACCAACCCAGCCATGAGCGGCCGCACACATCGGACAATGCTCGCCTGAGGTATAGACTGTGGCTTTTTGACGTTCTTCTGAACTGAGGTTATTGGCAGCCCAGCGCGCAATCGCAAATTCTGGATGTTGGGTCTGATCACCACCCGATACGCGGTTATGGTCCTCGAATAAAATTTCACCGGAAGCAGCAACTAACACAGATCCAAAAGGTTCATTACCTTTTTCCAGCCCAATCTCAGCCAATTCTACCGCACGTTTTAAGTAGTTCATTTCTTGTTCAGTAAGCATTTCATTTCCTCCTTCT
>CAYROB010000203.1:1961-2635 GCA_964425775.1 uncultured Carnobacteriaceae bacterium | reverse complement strand
AAACAAATGCAATCGATAATAGTATTGAAAACGTAGAATTTGATGTAGGGGATGCTGGCGAGTGGTTAGTTGAAAAAGTCAAGAATGGCTTAAATGTTGACACGGTTGTTGTTGACCCGCCGCGTAAAGGGTTGACGCAAGAATTTATCCAGGCAGTATTAGAAATACAGCCAGAGCGGATGGTTTATGTGAGTTGTAATCCAAACACACTAGCGCGCGATTTAAAATTCTTCTTGGATGATGAGTATGAACTAAAAGAAGTGCAACCAGTAGATATGTTCCCACAGACACATCATATTGAAACGGTCACACTTTTAACGAAAAAAAACATATAAAAAAACCTAACCCTCGTTACTCTATTTTGTAAGCAAAGAGTCGAGGGTTAAGTATTTATTATTTTATTTTTGTATTAAGAAAGCTTATTTCTTACGTTTTACTTCGATTCTATAACCATCAGGGTCAGTAACAAAGAAGTAAGTAGGGGTTCCGCCTGAAAGTCCTCTTAATTCACCGGTTTCATAAGAAGAAGCTTTACAAATTTTATGCATTTCTTCTAAGTCATTTACTGTTACACCTAAATGACTGAAACCATTACCTATAACATAAGGATCTGCATCATAATTGTAAGTAAGTTCTAATTGTACTGAAGACCCTGGTGAATTTAGATAGATTAA
>CAYROB010000203.1:903-1951 GCA_964425775.1 uncultured Carnobacteriaceae bacterium | reverse complement strand
TACTTCAAAATCAAAAAGATTCGTATAAAAATCTAAAGTAGCATCAATGTCTCTAACACGTAAACAAATTTCAACAAGCATTTGGTCCATTTTATCGTCCTCCATTAATTTATTGCTTTTAGCTTAGCATAGATATTATATAAGGTCATTTGATTCGATTGACTAAAGTTAATTATTATTTGACATGTTTATAGTGGATTGAAAAATAGGCTAACAGTCGATAAATATAATTGTTTTGTCAAATACTTTGGAGCTGCTGAATATTTGCAGCAGCATTCGAAAAACAGTAAACTAGTTGTGATAGAAGCAACAGCAACATATCCTCAACTAAGTTATCCAGAAGAAACTGTTAGTAGAATTTGAGAATATATTCATGTAGCAAGTGAAAATACAGGAATGGTAATCAGATTGAAAAGAAAAATGTATAGAAAATAAAGAGTAAACGAGGAAGAATCGATGAAAAAAATAAGCAGACTATTTAAAAAGCCCCGTATATGGCTGATAACTTCATTTTTATTACTCATCATGTTCTTTATTATACGATATATTCAAAGTAACAAATATTTAGTGTTAAATAGTATTATTAATTTTGAAAAACAAATAGAAATACCTAAACTTGAAGATGATTGGATTCCACAGGGAATATCTAAGACGGATGATTATTTGTTTGTCTCTGCTTATGATCCAAAGATGGAAGAAGGCGAAAGCGGAGAAGGTGGACGGGCATCAGTAATTTTTGTTATAGATAATGCAACGCATAAACATATTAAAACATTGAGTTTTGAAGGTGAAGTGGAAGGTGAGGTCATCGAATTAAGATCTCACTTTGGTGCGATAGACTATGTGGACAAGAATGATACCTTGTATGTTGCTGACTCAACAAATGGTATACTATGGCAAATGTCAATGGATGATATTCATGCTGCTGTAGAAGAGGAAGGAGAGTCCGCTAAAGTAAGGGCTGAAACGACTTTAGTCGAAAGAGAGGTCGTAATTTCCTTTCTAACTTATCATAATGACTTGCTTTATATAGGTCAACACGATGAAG
>CAYROB010000203.1:0-893 GCA_964425775.1 uncultured Carnobacteriaceae bacterium | reverse complement strand
GATATTAGTAGTAATGAAGCCAGGACGGATAAAATACCACTGCAATTAAAGTCTCAAGGGATTAGTTTTGTTGATTATGAAGAACAACTTTATTTAATCACTTCATCTTCACTCGGCGTTGATAACCCTTCAACACTAGTCGTTGAAAAAATAGAAGAGACGACAGATGAAAAAGGAAAAGTTATGTTAAAAAAAGAGGTAGTAAAAGAACTTGCTTTGCCTAATATGAGTGAGGATTTATATGTAGATGGGGAGACACTTTATATTTGTTTTGAATCAGCAGCAAAGTATTACAATAAAAGTTTCCTTTCTTTATTTACAGAAAAAAGACATATTTTAGTTACAACTATGGAGTCGATATTGGAATAGTTAGTAAAGAAGCGAAAAAAATTTTAAAAATCAAGTAAAAACAGGGTTTTAAACCCTATTTTTTCATTTAAATAGAGGTGGAAAATTGAGGTTAATAAAAAAACTTATTCATGAAGATGTCGAAAAGCTAGAAGGAAAAATTTTTAAAAGAAGAGCATCTAGAGGGATTATTTTAAAAGATTCTAAGATTCTTCTTCTTTATACCAAAAGATACAATGATTATAGTTTCCCAGGTGGAGGCGTTGACGAGGGTGAGGACTTAATCACAGGCTTAAAAAGAGAGCTGGTTGAAGAAGTAGGAGCTCAAAATATTGAAGTACTAGATTCCTTTGGATATATTGATGAATCTAGACCGCATTACAAACCGCAGTATGATTTTATGCATATGCTATCCTATTTTTATGTATGCAAGATTGATAATGAGCTGCAACAAGCTAAGCTTGAGAGTCATGAGATTGCTAATGGAATGTCTCCAGTTTGGATTGATATTGACGAGGCAATTAAACACAATAAAGAAGTAATGA
>CAYROB010000202.1:454-2644 GCA_964425775.1 uncultured Carnobacteriaceae bacterium | reverse complement strand
ATTCTGACTCAGTAGTTTTATTTTTCCATATTAATGAAGATCAAATTTTAGAAAATGATTCAAAAAATCAAAAGGCATTCTTTAATAGTGTAAACACGTTTAAAAATAACTTAAAAAATAAAGGTGCTAAGTTATATCTTTACTATGGAGACTTAAAAAATACTTTTGAAAATTTAAAATATGACTTTCCTAATTGGAATAGTATTTACTTTAATTTAGATGACAGTGGTTTTGGATTAGAAAGAGATTTATATGCAAGTAAAATTCTAGAAGAAATGAAAATAAATATAAACTTATTCCATGATCACTACTTACATAGTGCAAATGAGATTAAAACTGACCAAAATACAAACTATAAGGTTTACTCAGCCTACTTTAAAAAATGGGAACAATTATCTAAGCCCAAAGTTGTAGATGTTAATTTTAACCTAAATAAAATTGTAAGTAAAGATATTGTAAGCGATAAAGAAAGTAGACTTTTAAAACTAATAAATGACAATACTTCTAATTATAATGATAAAACTGGAAGTGAAATTGCAAACGAAAAACTTGATTATTTTATAAATAATCATTTAGAGAATTATGACAAAAATCGAGACTTTCCTAATCTAAATAAAACAAGCCAATTATCATCTCATTTAAGAACTGGTGAAATATCAATTCGTACGGTTTATGATAGTGTAATTAGAGCAAAAGATTCAGCAGGTAAAGAAACATTTATAAGAGAGCTTGCATGGCGTGATTTTTATAATATGACTTACGCTTTTAACCCTGATCAAAAAGAAATGGCAATTCGTCCTGAGTTTGACTATGTTGAATGGGATAATAATCAAAAATACTTTCAACTATGGAAAGAAGGTAAAACCGGATATCCAATTGTTGATGCTGCAATGCGACAATTAAATCAGACCGGTTGGATGCATAATCGACTTAGAATGATAGCTGCCTCATTTTTAGTAAAAGACTTACTAATTGATTGGAGACTAGGAGAAGCCTACTTTCAAAAACAGTTAATCGACTATGATAAAGCCAGCAACATTGGGGGTTGGCAGTGGGCGGCATCAACAGGAACGGATAGTGCGCCATACTTTAGAATTTTTAATCCAACAACTCAATCTGAGCGTTTTGATCCGGATGGTGCATACGTGAAAAAATATGTTCCTGAATTAAGAGGCATAACAAACAAGAAAATCCATGAACCGTCCACATTGACAGCGGATGAACAAGAACTATTTGGTGTGATTGTTGGAGAAGATTATCCTCATCCGATGGTTTCCCATAAAGAGCAGCGAAAATTAGCGATAGGAGCCTATGAAGCAAGCAAAGAAATCTATCAAGAAATGGCATCGTCAGATAATTAAGTATGAAATTTTAAAAAACAATAACTTGATGATGGTTTGAATGCGCTTCCATATTGTGATATATTTAATAAGAATGTAGTAGATATTATGTATATTAAACAAGGAGGAAAATATTTATGGCTAAGAAAGTCTTAATAGTTGGTGGAGTGGCTGGCGGAGCATCTGTTGCTGCGCGTGTTCGTCGGTTAGATGAACATGCAGAAATTGTGATGTTTGAAAAAGGACCCTACGTCTCTTTTTCTAATTGCTGTTTACCATTTCATATCAGCGGAGATATTGAAGATTCACAAGACTTAGTGTTAATGAATCCAGATCAATTTGATAAACAATATAATATTGATGCACGGGTACATAACGAAGTCCTGTCAATTAATCGAGATGATAAGACAGTAACTGTAAAGAATGTACTGACAGGTGAAGAATATGAAGAAAGTTACGATGTCCTTTTCTTATCACCAGGTGCAAAAGCTTTACGACCAAAAAGTATTCCAGGAATTATGTCACCACATGTTTTTGTCATGAAAACTGTTCCAGATGTAGAGAAGTTAATGGCTTATGTTGAAAAAAACGAAGTAAAAGATGCAGTAGTAGTGGGTGGTGGATATATCGGGCTAGAAGTAGCTGAAAACTTAAAATATGCTGGTTATAACGTCACTTTAGTTGAAGCCCAAGAACAAATTATGCCATCAATTGACTATGACATGGTTCAAATGATCAATCGTGAAATACATGAAAAAGGCATAAACCTTATTTTAAATGACAGCGTTAAAGAGATTACGGATGCAAAGGTTGTGCTAGCCTCTGGAAAAGAGATAGATGCCCAAGCAGT
>CAYROB010000202.1:0-444 GCA_964425775.1 uncultured Carnobacteriaceae bacterium | reverse complement strand
CAGTCGTAATGGCTATCGGTGTAACTCCTGAAAATGAGTTAGCTGTAGAAGCTGGTTTAGCAGTCAACGAAGTAACAGGTGCTATAAAAGTAAATCATCACTATAAAACAACTGATCCAAACATTTATGCAGTTGGTGATGCTATTGAAGTCACCTGCTTCTTTACAGGCGAGAAAACACAACTGACACTTGCCGGCCCTGCACAAAGACAAGCACGAGCTGCCGCGGATCACGAGTATGGCCGTACATACAGGAATACCGGTGTAATCGGTTCATCAAGTGTGAAGATATTCGATCTAAACAGTGCAAGTACAGGACTCAATGAAAAACAATTAAAAGCACGAGGAATCGATTATGATTTTGCTTACATTATTCCAAAAGATAAAGTTGGCTTAATGCCTGATGCTGAAAATATTTTCTTTAAACTTATCTTTGGTTATCCAT
>CAYROB010000201.1:0-2665 GCA_964425775.1 uncultured Carnobacteriaceae bacterium | reverse complement strand
TTCTTTTTGTCTACAATTATTTATTTGTCTTTCCGAGAACTATTATACACATAGATCGAGCTGCTTGTCAGATTTTCAGCCGTTGATTCACATAAATGACATCTGATTTAAGTTTATTTGTTTCTTTCAGCTTCTGAACTGTCGTATTAAATTTTCTTGCGATAGCTGACAATGTATCGCCAGCTTTTATTTGATAACTTTCAACTCCTGCAGTGCTGTTTTCTTTATCTGCTTGATTTAATTTTAGTTGTTGCCCCACAAAAATTAAATCAGACTTCAGGTTATTTAACTCTTTTAATTCGCGGACACTCGTCTTATACGCGATTGCAATTCGAGACAGTGTATCGCCTCTTTTTACAGCATAGCTATTCGTGCTTGGTCTTGCTGGCTTTACTGGTGTAGTTGGCTTTGGTCGTGTTGGTTTTAATGTGGGTACTGACTCAGCAACACTACTCTTCGTCTTTAATTTTTGACCAACGAAAATTAAATCAGACTGCAGATTATTTAATTCTTTTAATTCTCGAACACTCATTTTATAGACGGGCGCAATCTGTGAAAGTGTATCACCGCGTTTAACAGTATAGCTTGTTATGTTGGAACCACTTGGCTTTACTGGTTTTTCTGGTGTAGGTTTTACTGGTGCTACATTTCTCTGTACTTTCAGACTTTGCCCAACAAAAATTAAATCCGATTTTAATTTATTTAATTCTTTCAGTTCATGAACACTCATCTTATGATCTAATGCAATACGCGAGAGTGTATCGCCTCTCTTTACTCGATAGGCAGCTATTTCTAAGTTTTCTGTTGTTTTGTCAGCTTCCTGGTCACCTGTTGATGGTGTGAAGTCTTGCTCTGGCCGACTATCATTTACAGGTGGTTGATCAACCAAATCATTCTCACCCACAGCATCAAAGCGTGTTAAATTATACATTTCAATAATACGGTTTAATTTATTCGCATACGTTGGATCTGTCGCATAGCGTCCTTGGAGCCACGATGTCGCATCTTGATAACTGGTCGTATTTTCCCGCCACACTCCGCTATAGTAGTCAGGAGCCCATGAAGTACCACGACGAATATAGGATGAGTGGTCTAACACTGATTCAAGATAGCCTGGATATTTTTTGAAATGAGCATTTACATGGTACCACCCCTTGGCAGTCGAATACTCACGCGTTCGCATAAGAACCGACTCACCTTCGTATCTTCCTTTCATTCCATATAAATTATGGTTTGGCGAAGATGAAAGATCACTTGTACCAAAACCTGATTCTAAGGCCCCTTGAGCAATCATGACCGATGCATATAAATTCTGCTCTTTGGCTGCAACAGCTGCATGCTCACCCAAAACATCAATAAACTCATTTTTAGTCATCGGCTTGCCTAATTCAGATAAATCTTCTAGTGCTTCTTCTAATTTACTCCCTTGGATTGTCAGCACTTGACCAACTCGAATAGCATTAACATTACGAATGTTATTTAATTCCGCTAGATGATTTACTGTTACATTATGTGCGCGCGCAATTTTATTTAGAGTATCCCCGGCACATACTGTGTAACTTATTGATTCTACTTCAGATTTTTCGTCCAATAATACTGCCTGATGAACTATACTTTCTTGAGTAAGTTCCACATCTACTAATTCTTCTTCAAGCGGCAGTTCTTCAGTCTCTTCCGGCTCCAACTCAATTGATTCTTCTGCCAACTCTTCATCTTGAATCAGCTCTTCTGTAGCTTTTGTTTCCTCTATTACAACTGGTGGCTCTATCAAACTATTAACTAACTCTTCTAATTCACTAATTGTTGCGACTTCTACTTTCATCTTTTCTGCTAAGATTGGGTCGCCTTCATTTTCAATAAAAAGAATAAGTTGGTCTTGAATCGCTTTCAATTTAGTAGAACTTAATTCTCCACTTGACTCTGAATCCTGAGGCACTTGTTCGCCGTTTTCCTGATTCATCTCATTTAAAAGAGAATGGTATTTTTCAAACAAACTTTTGTTCTCAATTTCCGTGTGATCACTCTTTTTTTCTTGAGCAAGCACATGCTCTTTAGGGGTTAAAGCCAATAAAACACCTGCAAGTAAAGTTGCTGACAGTGGAATGTGTTTTTTAGCCTTTCTTTTCGAAATACCTTGTTCAATTTTTACCAAAGAAGCCACATCCTTCATTTGATTTTTCCTTAAAGTTAATATCTTTTTCTATTATACAAGTAATCTTAAGTGGATGGGTGTTATATCTTAAAATCTGTCCATTTGTTATTTATTTGTAATATTTTAATTATAGGATAAACTTCACTTATTTTAAAAAGTTTATGCTAAAATGAAAGGTGGCAATAAAATTTCACACAACATGAAAGGTGGTTCACATGATTAAAAGTCCTTTATTTTTTTCTCATGACATTATTAAAAAAGTCGTTCACGAAGGTGATTATGTAATCGATGCAACACTTGGAAATGGACATGACACACTTCTACTAGCAGAGCTAGTTGGTTCCGCCGGTAAGGTGTATGGTTTTGACATTCAAGAACAGGCGATTGAATCGAGTAAAGAAAGATTAGCAGATGCTGGGTTACTTGAACAAGTTGAATTGGTCCACGCAGGCCACGAGAAAATGAAACAGCACTTTCCAGAAGATAAAGAGGCCAGCGCTGTAATGTTTAATT
>CAYROB010000200.1:0-2699 GCA_964425775.1 uncultured Carnobacteriaceae bacterium | reverse complement strand
CAGTACTTCTGCTACTTATCTTTGGCAAATAAAAAGTTATGCTTCAGTGTTGTTTTAGAACCCACAACAATTGCCTAAGCATAACTCTAATCATTATTTATAATTTCATTATTTTGATTCAATTAATCTTAAAGATTATATTTTTTCAAGAGCTCTTTTGTTCGCTCCAAATCATCTGTTTCAATTAAAATCGAGCCAATTTGTTTATCCGCCTGCAAATGATCGCCTTTTATTGACGAATAAAAGCTAAATTTCCAATCAGGATAAATTCTAATCAACTCATTGATTAACTCTTTTTGATCTGTATAAAATGGTATATAGATAAAATCTTTAGGTTCTTCAGTCATCTCTGTAATCGGTAAAGATGTTACTGCACGTAAATGTGCCTCCACAATTGAATACCCTGTTTTCCCTTCGGCATAGCGTGTAAAACTATTTGGATACGGATGAATATCACCAATATAAAGTGCCTGCGCTGGTGAAATAATGAAGTCAATTGTTACTGCCCCAGTAAATGGTAGATTATCCACAATTAATCGAGCTGCCTTTTCAATTTCAGCTTTTAACTCGATATCTTCAGACACAAACTTTTCTACACTTGACAAGCGATCATTTCGATAGTTCTTTTTGATAATTGGATATAACTGAACCTGCCCTGTCATTGACTTTACAACAGAGATTGACAATTGATATTCTGAAACAATCCAAGATTCCAACACACAAGTTCCATATTTCAGTAACTCACTCGCTTTTTCAATATCCTCTTCATCATAAATAAAATACAGATCCGTTTCAGCCTCTGGTTGATTGAAATTCGTCCGTAAAAAAGCTGGATACCCAATGCTAGGCAGCGCATGAATAATATCTTCTTTTTTTACAATAATCTCAAAAGGCGCAATATTGACACTAACTGACTCTTTAAATGCATTTTGTAACGCTCGATCGCGGGCAATAGCTAATAAATCTACTCCCTGTGGAATAACAACCGACTTGTTCACTTCTTCTAATTGTTGTGAATTAATTGAATAGTCAAAATAAACAAGTAAGTCAGTTTTCATAATGAATTCTTCGTGGATTCTCTCTTCTTCAATTGATCCAGTAAATACTTTATCTGCATTTGAAATGACTTTATATTTTTCTTCTCTTTGGCAAAGTTGATACGTGTGAAATCCTAGTTGATTTGCCTTTTCGATAAAACTACTTGCATCTGGCCCTGTTCCTACAATTCCTATTCTCTTTTGATGATTAAATAAATTAACCATATGTATACACCTTTTCCTTCAGTTTCTTTTGTAACTATTTTTTAAAAGTTATCAAAACGATCTAATTGATGGGATTCGATTAATTGAATAATTTTTTCAGCATAGTTTGGATCTGTCGCATACCCTGCTTTGTTTAGTGCGTACGCAGCCTCTTGATATGTGGGTGCATCGATTACTTCTTTATATAAATTTTTATTCCACGATGTACCATTTTTTAATAGATTCGCATAATCGACAACAGCGTCATGGACTGATTCATATTCTTTAAATGATGCTCTGATTTCTGTCCATTCATTTTGAGTAAATTCTTTCGTCAAATATTCTTTGCCTATCGGATTTTTAACACCAAAGTAGTTGTTTGCTTCTTGTGCCAGCTGACTATTCCCCCAATTCGACTCCAATGCCGCTTGGGCAACCAATATACTCGGCCGAACCCCGTGGCTCAGTGAAACTTCTTGGGCATATGGCGTGAGCTGCACAAGAAACTCTTCTTTACTCAATTCGGGCGAAGTTTCTTGCGTTTCTATATTTTCAGTTGAGGGTTTAATGAGTAAATATAATACAATAAAAAAAATAAGCAATAGAACGGATAGCATCTTGGCTATCCAAGCCAGAGGACTTATTACAGTTGTATATATTTTCTTCATGATTACCCCCCTTTTCTTTAACCTTTATCTATTGCCCAGCCTCAATTAACAACTCAACATATTCCTCAAGAGTCAAATCATTTTCTTCCATAAACTTCGCATTCTCAATGCCCACATATCTAAAGTGCCATGGTTCATAATTTATATCCGTGATTTCTTCTTTTCCTGCTGGATAGCGCAAAATGAAGCCGTAATCTGACATCGTATCAACAAGCCACTTTTGTGAGGCTTCCCCTTCATATTCTGGATCCAACCCATAACCAGCAACAATCCATTCCTCATCTACAATATCAAGGGCCAGTCCTGTATGGTGTTCACTGTGACCAGGTTCTGTCAGATACTCTTTTGCTTTTTCAATCGCTTCTTCCTCAGTCATGCCTTCGTTCATATGTTCTTGAACAGTTCGATTGAAGTTGTTTTCCTGTCGACTAACATCACGATAACCTGAGGCAAAAAACAAACGATGTCCTTCTTGTAACGCCGCTTCTTTCCAACTAGTCCAAGCTTCCACAATCCGGCTATCAATTCTTTGTTCATTATCGACTTCTGTTAATTCAATGTCAAAGTTTTCAGGTAAAGCTTGAGAAGGATTAACTAAAATTAAATTCCAATCTTCATGGCTCACTCCTTCAGGTAATTCACTTAATAATCGTTCTTCACTTGACAGTTCCTCTTCAAATGGTAACTCTTCTTCAATGGTACTGGTTTCTTCCACTGGCTCATTTACTTCAATCGCTTGTTTCTCATCTGTTGAACAAGATACTAATAAAGTTGACATCAGCAGTAATAG
>CAYROB010000199.1:0-2721 GCA_964425775.1 uncultured Carnobacteriaceae bacterium | reverse complement strand
ATGAATTTTGAAACAGTCATTGGTTTAGAAGTACACGTTGAATTAAAAACAAATGCGAAAATGTTCTCACCTTCTCCATCTGGATTTGGTGACAAGCCGAACGCAAATACAAACGCAGTCGATTGGGGTTACCCGGGGGTCCTGCCAGTACCGAATATTACAGGGGTTGAGTTAGCAACCAAGGCAGCACTTGCTTTAAATTGTGAGATTAATCAGGAAACAAAATTTGACCGTAAAAACTATGTTTATCCAGACAATCCAAAAGCTTTCCAAATTACACAAAATGATCTACCAATTGGTAAAAATGGTTGGCTTGAAATTGAAGTCGATGGGGAAACGAAGAAAATCCGAATTGAGCGCGTGCACTTAGAAGAAGATGCCGGTAAAAACGTTCACGGTGAGGCCGGTCATTCGTATGTTGATTTGAACCGTCAAGGAACAGTCTTACTTGAAATTGTTTCGGAAGCCGATATGCGCTCTCCAGATGAAGCCTATGCTTATCTAGAAGCGATTCGCGAGATTATTTTATTTACTGGTGTTTCAGATGTGAAGATGGAAGAGGGATCGATGCGTGCGGACGCAAACATTTCTTTACGTCCATTTGGTCAAGAAGAATTCGGAATCAAAACTGAACTGAAAAACTTGAACTCATTTAGTAATGTTCGTCGAGGATTGCTGTATGAAGAAGTTCGTCAGGAAAAATTATTACTTGCAGGTGGAAAACCATTGCAAGAAACAAGACGTTATGATGATTCAACACGTCAATCGGTTTTAATGCGCGTAAAAGAAGGTCAAGATGATTACCGTTACATCCCAGAGCCGGATATTTTACCATTTACAATTTCCGATGAAAAGATTGAAGAATTAAGAGCAGAAATTCCAGAAATGCCAAAAGCACGCCGTCTGCGTTATGTTGAAGAATTTAACATACCAATGGCCGATGCGAAGGTAATGACAGCTACTGTTGAAATGTCGGATTTCTTTGAAGAAATGATTGCTTTAGGAGCAGATGCAAACCAAGCATCTAACTGGTTGATGGGTGATGTCTCAGCACACTTAAATAGTCAACAAGTTGGTATTGCTGAAACAACATTGACACCAAAAGCACTAGCTGAAATGATTTTATTAATTGAAGATGGAACAATTTCATCAAAAATTGCTAAACGAGTCTTTGGTGAACTCATGAAGGAAGAAGTTAAAGATGTTCGTGCATTAGTTGAAGAAAAAGGATGGGCACAGTTAAGTGATCCGACACAATTATTACCAATTATTAATGAGATTTTAGATAATAATGAACAATCAGTTGCTGACTTTAAAGATGGAAAAGATCGAGCAAAAGGATTCTTAGTCGGTCAAGTCATGCAAAAAACACGGGGACAAGCGAACCCGGCAATGGTTAACAAGTTATTAGATGAAGAGTTAAATAAACGTTAATCATTTTCAAAAAACAAATGAAAGAGATGGTGTTATGTTAAAACGAGCACGAGTGATTTATAATCCAAGTTCTGGTAAAGAACTTGTTAAACGAGAGTTGCCAGAAATATTAAATGTGTATGAAGAAGCTGGTTATGAAACGAGTGCTTTTCAAACAACACCAGAACCACTATCAGCTCAAAAAGAAGCAGCACGTTGCTGTGAACAAGGTTTTGATTTAATTGTAGCTGCTGGTGGAGATGGGACGATTCATGAGGTCATTAATGGTATTGCTGAGAAGGATTATCGACCAACTTTGGCTATTATTCCGGCTGGCACAACCAATGATTATGCGCGAGTGTTACACATTCCGCGTGGTGATTTAGTACAGGCGGCTAAGTTAATTGAAAATAAAGAGTCGGTATTTATGGACGTAGGTAAAGTAATCACTGAACAAGAGCAAAAGTATTTTATGAATATTGGTGCGCTTGGCAATATTGTGGGAATAACATTTGATGTAGCCCCACAACTTAAAACAGTGTTTGGTTATTTAGCCTATGTTGTTAAAGGCGCAGAGTTATTACCTCAAGTTCGACCAGTACCTGTTCGTGTTGAATACGAAGGGGGTTATTATGCAGGCAATGCTACGATGATTTTCGTAGCACTTTCTAACTCGGTCGGTGGCTTTGAAAATGTTGTTCCAAGCAAAGTTTTAGGCGATGGGAAATTTTCACTCATTATAGTGAAAGCCAGCAGCGTTCTAGAGTTGATGCAGTTAGCAACACGGATTTTAACAGATGGTACACATCTTGAAAGTCCAAATGTAATTAGTGTGGAAACAGATTTTGTCAATATCGATGTAGCAGATGAATCACAATTGATGATAAATCTAGATGGTGAATATGGTGGAGATGCCCCTGTTCGTTTTGAAAATTTGAAACATCATGTGGAAGTTGTTGCGAATACTCAGCCGATGAAAGCAAAAATTAATGAATTTTCAGCTGAAGAACGTGCAAGAATGGAATCAATTTTTACAGAAGATATTTCTAATCTAGAAGATTTATATGATAAAGGATTTCAAGATAAGATCGAAGAATCGGAAAAAAATAGATAATTGAGAAAAGATACGGTTGCACGTATCTTTTCTTTTTAATGAGGGAAGAAAAAAATGAAAAAAAGAGTTCGAGTTGTAAATAAAAATGAATTGCACCAAATTGACATTACAGACTTATCTCATCAAGGATTAGGTATAGGTCATATTGACCGCTTTCCGATTTTTGTTGAAAATGCTTTACCAGGAGAGACGGT
>CAYROB010000198.1:1409-2765 GCA_964425775.1 uncultured Carnobacteriaceae bacterium | reverse complement strand
TTTCTGGACCTCCTTAAGATGCCAGAAACAGTCACCTTTATTGGCGGTGGCTACATTGGTTTTGAATTTGCGGCGATTGCAAATGCTGCCGGTGCAAAAGTGCATCTTATACACCATAACTCAACTCCGTTAAAAACTTATGATCAAGAACTTGTCAGTGAGTTGATGAAACAGCTAGAAAATGATGGGGTTTCTATTCATCTGGACACAGACATCAACCAAGTCAAGGCAAACGATAAAGGACTCCTCTTAACAGATGCCAATAAATTTGAACTGCAAACAGATTTAGTCTTTGGAGCAACTGGACGCATACCTAATGTTGAACAATTGAATCTTGAAAAGGCAGGGGTTGGATTTGTTAAAAATGGAATCCAGGTGAATCAGTTTTTACAAACAACCAATCCAGCTATCTATGCACTGGGGGATGTCCTTTCTAAGAAGCAGCCTAAAATAACACCTGTCGCTAGTTTAGAAGCACGCTATCTAGTTTCTCTTTTAACGGATAAAAAAGAAGCGGCGATTTCCTATCCAAAGATTCCTACAATTGTATTTTCAAATCCTAAGCTGACACAAATCGGTGTAACTGCTGAAGAAGCTAAAAATGAGCCAGAACAATATAAACTTTCTAATATTGATGCAACAGAATGGTTTAGTTACTTCAGGCTTAATGAAGGGATTTCAAAAGTTAAAATTGTCATAGATAAGGAGTCTGATCTTTTAGTTGGTGCAAGCGTCCTAAATAGTCACGCAGATCAATTAATTAATCTCTTTAGTATCCTTATCAATAAAAAAATAAAAGCAACAGAATTAGATAATAGTGCCTTTACCTATCCTACAATTGCTAGTGACCTTCCATACTTTTATTCCTAAAAATTAGAGTGAATAAGAGTGAGAAGACAGTTTACTAAGATGTTCTTTTTCTAGTATCTAAAAAAGCCCTTAATCGCAATGATTAAGGGCTTAAGATCGATTCAATTCTTAATAGTCAAATTTCGCAACAGCATCCTTCATTTCTGTTGATAATTCTTCTAATACTTTTGCACTGTCTTCAATTGCAAAGATTGCTCTGGCTTGCTCTTCTACTGAAGCTGAGACCTCTTCTGTACCTGCAGCTGTTTCTTCTGAAATAGCCGACAAGTTCTCAATATTTAAAATCGTCTCATTTTTATTTATTTCCATTTCCTCTCCTAAAGATGTGACTGTGCCAATGATATCTTGCATTCGTTGTATTTCTTTAGCGATTCCCGTAAATTTATTACTTGTTGTATTTACACTTTCACTTTGTAGTACAGCCATATCTTCAACATCTTTTATTGTCTTTACAGCTAGCTCTGTCTTTTCGGTTAATTCTTTAAT
>CAYROB010000198.1:0-1399 GCA_964425775.1 uncultured Carnobacteriaceae bacterium | reverse complement strand
CGGATTTCATTAGCTACAACTGAAAAACCTCTTCCAGACTCTCCTGCTCTAGCTGCTTCTATTGCTGCATTCAAAGCTAATAAATTCGTTTGTTCAGCAATATTCCCTATCATCGCACTTGCTTTTTCGATTTCCTGAGCACTCTCATTTGTTTCAACAATCACTTCATTAATAACAGTGATCGACTGATTGTTTTCTGCTGTTTTTTCTACTAAATCATCAATTAGCTCAAATCCTTCATTCCTCAACAATTCAGTCTTAGTAGCCGCATCATTTAATTCAGCTATGTGGGACTGCTCATCAACGATGAGATCACCTAACTTATTCATATTCATTGAACCAATCGACATATTATTAGCTTGTTCAGACGTTCCTTCAGCTATCTCACCAACAGCGCTTGTTACTTCTGCTGCAGTCTTTGATGATTGATCAGTATTTGCTGTTAAATCTTCTGCTGATTGGGCTACTTGGATAGCAGTTGTATCAATACTTTGTACAAAACTCCTTAAATTATCCGTCATTAGAACAATATTTTGATAGAGCTCACCAATCTCATCTGATGAATTAATTTCTAAATCACTCGCTCTTAAATTACCAGCTGCTACTTGCTGGGTTACTTGACTCATTTGCTCAATTGGCGCAACAAAGCTTCCACTAAAGAACCATGTAACTGCTGTAGCAACTACAATTGACACCGCCGATAAAACCACGAAGATTAGACGAAGTCTGCTTATATTTTGCTCGATCTCTGCTTTTGCAACAGACACCCCTAAGTACCAAGGGCTATTTCCCATTACATTGACAGGTACTAGAGTAGTTAGGTACTTTTCTCCCTCTAAATCATGTTCTAATTTCGTATAATCAGAATCTGTTTCTGCATCTTTATTATCCCAAACATACCGCATAGGACTATCTTCCGAAAACTCATCTTCCGTTATTATCTGAGCGAGCAGATCTGGTTCTTTTCCATGAGCTAAAATCATTCCATTTTGGTCCATCATGAACCCAAATCCTGTTTCCCCTATTTCGGATTCAGAAATCACTGTTTGTAAGCGATCTAATTCAAGCGTAGCATAACCAATACCATTTACATTTTCTCCATCTAAAATAGGTGATGTAACAATTACTGCTGGCTCATTCGTTGTATTTGAAATCAGCACATCGGAAACAACGCCTGTTTTTTCAGATATAGTCTGTGTAAAATAAGCCCTATCAGCGACTGATCCTTCTTCCCCTTTGTAATTCCATCTGGTTCCCTCAAGATTAGCAAAGGATATATTCGCAAAATCATCCGCTAATGTCGGATAAATTCTGCTGAGCTCTTGAACTCCTGCCTCAGGATCGGCATTAATTAATCCTTCTAAGTTTGAGTAGCCTTGAACTTTTGATAATGAATCCG
>CAYROB010000197.1:0-2770 GCA_964425775.1 uncultured Carnobacteriaceae bacterium | reverse complement strand
CTTTGTCACAACCCCATAGGACTCGATTCCTTTATTCGCAAATGAATCAATTGCTACTTCAACTTCGGCATCATTTAAATCATCGACTACCTTACCTCGATGATCCACATAGCCTGAAATGAATGCATTCTCATCTCCACACGCTAAAAAATCATGCGGTAAACCAGGGCCGGATTGAATAATCATGCCCACCGAAGAAGTCTTATCTTCCACAATTGCATTTGTTGAGACGGTTGTACTTAAGTTGATTCGCTGGATCGCATCTTTATCATAACCGGCTAGCAACTCTTCTAATGCTGTCCAAATCGATGTAAATAAATCATCTCGATCCGTTGGTTTCTTAACTGTTTGGATTACTGCACCATCTTTGATAATGACACCATCGATATGCGTACCACCCATATCTAAACCTACTATCAATTGACTACCTCCTTATGTATTTGCTTCTCTACTAATCGTACATGGAATATCTGGATTAGCAAAATACTTCCCTTTGTTTATAGCAAAAAAAGCAATAACCGAGGCATTGGTTTGCTTGAGTTATTGCTCTATATCCAGTTCCTTTTACGATTTTTGAAACAAGTAGAGATTACCCACTACTAACACCATAATGACCGGAAGGAAAACTGGACTATCAAACAAACTTGGATCATCTAATTCTTCTATTTCCTCCTCAACTTCCGTTTCGGCTACTTTAGATGTTTTTTTCTGTGAAGCTCGGATGTTATTAGCTTTGGGTACCTTCAGATCTTTAGATGATTTCTCTTTTAGAGCTACCAGTCTGTTTTCTCTTGTCTGTGTTGATGTTTCTAGTTGACTTGGAACAAATTCTATTGGCTTAATAATAATCGGTCTTTCCGGGACAGAAATAGGTGGAACCTCCACACTTGGCTCTTCTCCTTCTAATTCCTCTGCTTCAGTATCTTGAAATAGTAAGTTTGCTGCATAATCAGTCTCTTCTTTAGAAAAACCTGCGTCTTGCAAATAACTGAGCAAACCCTCTTTAGATTGTAAGAGCGAATAAGCCAAATAATCTTCAGCCATTTTCATCGCTTGTTCTTCCCAATTGGTCTTTGTCTCAGTAACCCCATATTCCGCTTCTTCTTTCGTGAATTCATCCCCTATTAATTTCTCTATTAACCCCTTTTTTGAATAAGCATCCGCTGCTAGATAATATTTCGCTTGTTTAAATGCTTGTTCTTTCCAATTAATAGCTGCTTCTTCTATACCATAAATTGCTTCTTCTAATGTAAACTTTTTTTCTTTTATTAAAAATTTCCGCAAACATTTTCTTGAAATAATTGAATATGATTCTTTTTCAACTTCAATTTTCATATTAATATATTCTGCGCTAGCTTTGACAGCCTTCTCTGACCAGTCGATATCTAGTAATTCAAGCACCTCAGTTACTTCCTTTTGTGAATAAGTATCCGCCGGTACTTTTAACAACAACCCTTTTTTTGATAAAAATGGCTCCTCTTCAAGGATAACCTCTATTAAAGCAAGCAATTCTTTTTGTCTATTTTCAGCCATAATTTCAAATATCTTAGTTATTTCTTCTGCTGTAAAATTATCTGCTTGTAATTTATTAGTTAAATACTCTTTTGGATCAGATTTTTCTGATTCTACTCCATCTGCTGGAAATTCTTCTAAATAGTCATCTAAATAGGCTTCAACTTTAGAAATTGCTATATTAACGGCTAGATCATTTTCCGTTATCTCCTCAGCCGGTTCAACCGCCTGTACATTTTTCAGCTCTGGCTCTACTAGAAAACTAGTCCCTATGAATAAAGCCATGATACTTAATTTGATCATTCGTTTCATCTAATTATGGTCCCCTAACTGTGATTAAATTCTACTCAAATAGCATAGCAAACTTTCTCTTTTATATCATCTTTATCTTGTGTTGAATCTTACTTATTTGAGAAAAGAGAAAATAAAAAAGGCAAAAGCCACTATGCTTCCGCCTCTTCTTATCTAGCTAATCATTTTCAATCAATTACCGCATTCTTCCTGCTGAATCAAAGGAATATTGCTTACCATCTATTGTCGCGTTACCTCTTTGCATTGCGCCATTAGATTGTAGATAGAACCAATCCTTTCCTTCTCTCAACCAGCCAGTTTTCATCGCGCCATGATTATCTAAGTAGTACCAAGTATTGCCAACTTTTGTCCAACCTGTTGCACGAACTCCTGTTGTACCTAGGTAATACCATTTATTTCTTATGTTTTGCCAACCTTTTAACTTTACGCCATTTGCATTTACATAGTAGAATTGATCGTCAATCTTGTTCCAACCATGCGCAAGTGTTGGGTTTGTAATTAAAGTCCCACCATCTAATTCGTACAGTCTATTTCTTTCAATAATTGAATTTAACTTTTGATAATATGAAATATCTGTAGCATAAACACCCGTTAGAGCAGCTGTCGCATCCGTATAATTATTTGTTCTACTTTTCCATGTCCCTTGATAGAGCAATGGATTCCAGCCCCGACCATTTAGCAATCGATCCGCATTATCTTGCAGAGATTCCATATAGCTTGGGTATTTTCTAAAGTTAGCATAAATTGATACTACTTCACCAAACTCATTATGCTCTTTTGTTGGTACATAGACAGACTCACCGTTATAGTCGCCTTTTATTCCAAATAAGTTGTGGTTAGGTGCTTTTGACAGTGCGCTCTTACCATAACCAGTTTCAAGGGCTGCTTGTGCAACAATGACAGAGGCATAAATATCATTATCCTCCGCTATTTTCACTGCATATTT
>CAYROB010000196.1:2409-2783 GCA_964425775.1 uncultured Carnobacteriaceae bacterium | reverse complement strand
AGGAAAATTATAAAAAGGGGTTTAGCGAATGAACGTTAATCAATTAATTACAGCTTTTATCGAAAAGAGTATCGAACTAGGAGATTTAGATCCACTGGATGCAGTCTATCAGACCAATCAATTACTGCACCTATTGGAATTAGAAAGTTATGAAGCCGAAGAATTCACAGAGGCGGTTGATTCGCGACTGGATATCTTAGATGCGCTAGTCGAATATGCAGTGGAGAATGAAGTCATTGATGATTTGGATGCGTATCGCGATGTTTTGTCTTCACAAATTATGGATTTAGTAACTCCTCGTCCATCTGAAGTGAACGCCTTGTTTTGGAAGAATTATAAAGAGGATCCAGAGCTAGCGACGGATACTTTTTTTG
>CAYROB010000196.1:0-2399 GCA_964425775.1 uncultured Carnobacteriaceae bacterium | reverse complement strand
CGAAATGACTACATAAAAACACGAGCCATTGCACAAAATATTGTCTTTACGTATGAGAGTGACTACGGTGAATTACAGTTAGCGATTAATTTATCCAAGCCTGAAAAAGATCCAAAGGAAATTGAATTAGCGTCGAAATTTGACCAGTCATTGAATTATCCAACGAATGCGTTAGTCATTGAGAATGAAGGCTTTGCTGGAAATCTAACGCATCCAGGTCGTTCGAATCACCGATTAGTCCGCATGGATTTAGAGAACGATCCATGGGCTTATCAGTATTCACCGTATGCATATTACAATGAACACTCGATTTTCTTAGCGATTGAACATCGACCAATGGATGTTGGACCACAAGCGATTCGGAACTTGTTGGAAATTGTTTCTCAGTTGCCACATTATTTTGTCGGTTCAAATGCCGGTTTGCCGATTGTTGGTGGGTCGATTTTAAGTCATGACCATTACCAGGGGGGACACCATGAATTCCCAATTCAAGATGCAGACTATACGTACAAGTTTACTTTAGTGGAAACACCAAGTGTGGAAGCGGGGATTGTTGAATGGCCGATGTCTGTCATTCGTTTACGGAGCACTGACCAAAAAGAGCTGGCAGAAGCAGCGATTAAGATTATGAAAGAGTGGGATGACTACTCAGATGAGTCGGTTGGGATTCATGCATACAGTGGCGAAGAGCCCCATAATGCCGTGACACCGATTGCGCGCAAAAATGGTGAGGAATTTGAATTGGATATTGTTTTACGAAACAATCGCCGTTCGGATGAATTCCCAGATGGGATTTTCCACCCGCATCCAAGAGTGCAGCATATTAAGCGTGAGAATATTGGTTTGATTGAAGTGATGGGATTGGCGATTTTACCGCCACGATTAAAAGATGAGTTATATGAAGTAGAACAATATTTATTAGGTAAAGTGGATGCAGTGGCAGCGATTCATCAGGAGTGGGCCGATCGCTTGAAAGAAAACAATGCGATTACGGCAGAAAATGTCCAGGAAGTTGTTGAAGAAGGTGTAGGCGCAGTCTTTTTAGAAGTGCTCAAAGATGCAGGAGTCTTTAAGACAGATGAAGCAGGACAAGCCGCCTTTATTCGATTTATCGAAGAGAGCTTAATTTAAAGGAGCAAATAAATGATTCAAAAAGGGGATACGCTTTTATTTATTGGGGATAGTATTACGGATGTTGGGCGTAAACGCTATGAGGATAGTGATTTGGGTGCAGGCTTTCCGAAGTTGATTGCTGAGCAGTTGGCGGAAAAGCATCCAGATTATGGCCTGACTATTTTAAATCGTGGGATTAGTGGTGACCGCGTGCATGATTTGAAAATGCGCTGGCAACCAGATTGTTTGGCGTTAAAACCAGATTTGGTGACAATTTTAGTAGGCATTAATGATGTCGGCTTTGTAGTGGATAGCCAACCGATCCCAACGGCACAAGAATTAAAAATGTTTGAAAGCAATTATCGTTATTTATTGGACTCAATTAAAGAAGAAACAGACGCACAAATTGTCTTGATGGAACCTTTTGTCTTGCCGTATCCAGCAGATCGTTTGAATTGGCGCGACCACTTAGATCCGCGCATTCAAACCGTCCGTCGTCTGGCGCATGAGTACGATGCACTACTCGTTCCGTTAGATGGGATACTCAATGCACAAGGACTGGCGAGTAATTTTGAAGCATACACCGGCGATGATGGGGTGCACCCAACATTGAAGGGGCATCAGGCGATTGCGGATGCTTGGTTTACGTACTTGAATCTTTAGCTCGGTGTGGGGACTGAAAAGAGATAGGTGGAGAAGAGAGTGGAAAAAGAAAACCGACAAAAAAGTTTCGGTTTAAGTTTTGCCGGTGGTGGCGTTCACGGCTGGGCAGAGCTTGCCGTTTATGAAGAATTGGAAAAGAAAAATATTCAAATCGATGCGGTTACCGGTACTTCAATGGGTTCTTTTTTGGCGGCAGGAGTTGCGAGTGGCTTAACGGCCAAGCAAATCGAAGACATTATCGAAGAAACGGACCAAGTGATTGAAGACAGTAAGCTCTTTAATCGACGTGCGCTCTTGAATCTATTTTCCTTTAGGCAACCGATGGGGCTTGTATTAATGGATAAAATCATGAAAGCAATCAAGCCAATGAACGATTTTTATGGAGAATTTATGCTGTCGGATGTTCCAACACCTTTGGCCATCCCGGCAGTTGATCTGCACACTGGAAAAATGATTGTTTTTTCAAATGCGCCGGAATATTTTCAGTTGGTCTTTGAACACGCGGAATTTTACGAGAAGGATTTGCCGTTAGTAGATGCTTGTTTGGCCTCAAGTGCGTACCCAGTTGTTTTAAGTCCGGTTGAGCTGGATGAGTATCAATTAATTGATGGCGGCGTGATGTT
>CAYROB010000195.1:0-2805 GCA_964425775.1 uncultured Carnobacteriaceae bacterium | reverse complement strand
AGAATTTTATCTAAATTGCGAATTAATTTATCGAGTCGATGATCAATATGATACAATTATTACGCTTGTCGATTTAAAAAAATTAATGGTGCAAGAAAGTCCTGAAGAAGTTGTTGAAAAAGTAAAAGAATATAAGCGAGAAATTCATGAAAATTGGAGATTAGATTAAATTATGAAAAATATAGTAGCGCCAATAATCGGTGCCATAGTCGGATTAGGATTAGTTCTTTGGTCAATCATGACTGCGGGTACAATCGATTCTTTTATTGATTTGTCGTCTTTAGTGATTGTGTTATTTGGTTCGATGGCAGCCGTATTTACAAGTATCCCTTTGTCGAACATACTAGGTGTACCTAAAGTAATGAAAGATTTGTTTGCTGCGGGTGATGACCGAGTAGAAATGGTTCAGACAATTGTTGAGTTTAGCCGCAGAGCTCGTTTAAATGGGATTTTATCGATTGAAGATGATATTCAAGCACAGGATAATGAACTCTTAGTTACTGGGCTACAAATGGTAATTGATGGTAAAGATGGAGATAGTATTTTAGAATTCCTTGAGTTACAAATGGAGAGTATAGCAGATGCATATAAATTAGGACCGATGATTTTTAGCCAGTGGGGTGAATATGCACCGGCATTTGGAATGACGGGAACAATTGTAGGGTTAATTATTATGTTGGGTGAGTTAGATGATCCAAGTACAATTGGTACAGGGATGGCTACTGCTTTGATTACAACTTTATATGGAACAGTTTTAGCAAATATCATCTTCTTGCCTCTTGCAACAAACTTACAAGGACTGGCAAATGAAAAGTTACAAATAAATGAAATAATACTTGAAGGGATTCTGTCTATTCAAGAAGGTCAAAACCCACGAGATATTGAAGATAAGTTGAAAACATACTTATCTGCTGCTGAAATAAAAGTGTTTGAAGAAGCTTCAAATGCACCTAGAGAAGACCTTGGAAGGCAAGAGGGATAAATATGGCTAGAAAAGGAAGAAAAAAGAAAAAACAATCAGAAGAATCTGGTGGCGGTGGCGGTTGGATTACAACTTTCTCAGACTTAATGTCTTTGTTGCTTACTTTTTTTATTTTATTATTTTCAATGTCAACAGTAAGTGAAGAAAAATTTTCAGCTGCGAGTCAGTCGGTCAAGAATGCGTTCATTGGCGAAGGAGCCGGTGGGGGAATCTTAGACGGTGGCTTAATGGACGATGATAAAACAGATACTGGAGATGGTGCATCTGAAGAGGATGCAGGACCGAGTATTGATCAAGCAATCTTAAGAGATGAAATACCACAAGCAATTTTAGACATGTACGAAGAAGCAGTATCTCTAATCGAATCAGAAGGAATAACTGATTTAGTTACTGTAACTATTGATAAAGATGGTATTTATCTAGACATTCAAGAGTCTATTTTATTCCCAAGTGGTCAAGATGAACTTAAAGAAGGCGGAAAAGAAGCACTTGATTCATTAATTGACCTTTTAACAATTAATGATCATGATATTGTAATTGAAGGATATACAGATAATGTTCCGATTCGATCAGCCGAATTTCCAAGTAATTGGGAATTATCTACGGCTCGTGCACTATCGGTTGTGTATTATCTAATTGATGAAAAAGGGATCGACCCTACACGTCTATCTGCCAGGGGTTATGGGGAATATAGTCCTGTAGTGCCTAATGACATACCGGAAAATCGTGCAAAAAATAGAAGAGTAAATATTGTATTAATTTATCAACCAGAGAGGGATGAGTAAAAATGGCTAAAGAAATAAAAGTAAAGAAAAAAGGATTTGACAAAAAATTCCTCTTGCTACTTTTGGCTGTTCCGATTTTAGTGGCTTTAGGTGTAGTTGTTGGAGGGTATATTTCCAGTCAAACGGCTGAAAAAGAAGTCGTAGTGGAAAAAGAAGTTTTACTTCCTGAAATGACTGTAACATTAGATGAGTTTCTATTGAATTTGGAACCGAGTGGAAATATTAATCGATACATACGTTTAGAGTTATCATTATCAACCACTAAGAAAAATGGAGTCAAAGAAATTGAAGAAAACATAGACAAAATTCGTGATGTGATCATTTATAAAATCAGTAGAGAAAGTGTTGAAACAATTTTTGAGGACGAGGAAAAGAGTTTTACATTAAAATATGAGTTACGAGATGACATTAATAACGCTTTAGGTGAAGACCTTATTCACCAAATTTATATATCAAATATTGTTATACAATAAAAGATAAGGAGTTAAAGATGGATTTTAATTATGTTTTACGGAGTATTTTTGCCTTAATCCTCATCATTTGGTTGGCTAACGTATTGCTTGGAAAGTTAAATAAATATACGCAAGGTCAATCAAAATCGATTCAGATTATTGAACGTTTCTCTATTGGTAAAAGTTCATCTTTAGCCATTGTCAAAGTAGTCGAAAAATATTATTTAATGAGTCTTAATGAAAATAGTAATGAAATACTGAAAGAGTTCACAGCTGATGAAGTGGATGAAATGTTGGAAATTATGCAGGATCAAACAGCATCAACTCCTTCACAATTATTTACAGATATGAATGTTGCAAAAATTAAAGATAAATATACGAAGTTTTTTGAAAAAAAGAAAGACTAAAACTTCTTATGAATAATGGGCTTGGGAGGGTTTATGCATGTTTAATGATCTTTTAAATGCTTTTGAAGGATACACTGGAGATTATTCGGATACAGTAAATTTGTTTATTGTTTTTACATTGCTGTCATTAATTCCAGCAATGTTAATTCTTACCACAAGTTTTACTCGAATACTTGTAT
>CAYROB010000194.1:0-2812 GCA_964425775.1 uncultured Carnobacteriaceae bacterium | reverse complement strand
CACCAATAATAATTTGTGGTGGCATAATATTTAATTCACCGACATAATTATTTCCTTCTACATGGCCTCTTGACCATAAGAATGCTTTATGAATTGGTAAACCGTGCATAATTGCCTGTGGCAGGTCACGATAACCAGGATAAATCCAGTCTTGCGATTCTAGCGCAAAGTGACTTGCAATTTGCGATGCTTCTTGTCCAGCAGTAGGTGCATAGAATCCTAATCTACCTTGACGAGACAGAGCAATTGATCGCTCATGTAAAATTCTCGAGAATACCATTCTCTCCATTAATTCTACTAATTCTTCATCTGTTAACTCAGGGACTAATTTTTTATTGACTACTTTTCCATCTTTATCTAATATTTGGAACTTTGGGAATATATCACCGTATGACTTGACTAATGCGTCAAAATCTAAAGGTTTTTTTGCCATTTACAACCATACCTCTCTTTTTAAATGATTTATTCATAAACAATTTGTACTGATATCTACAAATCACTTATGCATTCACATATAAAATTAACACCATTCGAAATTCAAATCAAATTAAATGACTCGAGAGATATTGTCATTCTTCACTTTATTAAAAATAATATGAGTTTGTGATTTTTTTATATGTAAGCCCTTTTTCACAATGAGATCTTTTTACTTTTATTTCGAGATAAAAACAAGTGTTATCAAGCTTTCTTTTTATTTTTTATTTTTATCTATGAGTAAAATATAAAAAAATTAAAAATAAATGATAAAGATAGTGAAGTATTTCCTTTTAAAGTTAAAGGGAATTCAGTCATATGTTTTAACTTCAGAATGAATATATGGTAATATAATCTGGATAAAAGATATTTTTAGGAGTGGTCAAATGATTACGATGGACGATATTATTCGAGATGACAATCCAAACTTACGCGAAATTGCATCAGAGATTAGTTTACCTTTGGATGATACATTGAAAGAATTAGCAGATAAAATGATACAGTTTTTAAAAAATAGTCAAAATGAAGAACTAGCTGAAGAATATGGGTTAAGACCAGGTGTAGGTATCGCCGCACCACAATTAGATGTTTCAAAAAGAATGTTTGCGGTGCATATTCCTGGATCTGATGAAGAAGAGGATGATTTCAGTTTAGTGTTAATAAATCCACGAATTCTAAGTCATTCCGCCCAAAAAACAGCACTCGAAGATGGTGAAGGCTGTCTATCAGTGGATGACGTGTACGAAGGTTACGTCCCACGATACAAGCGAATTACTGTTGAATACTTTGACTTAGATGGAAACAAGCAAAAAAAACGTTTTAATAAATTTCCAGCAATTGTGATTCAACATGAATTAGATCATTTGAATGGGATTTTATTCTATGACCACATTAATGAAGAAACACCTTTCGCTTTAGATGAAGATACGGATATATTTGGTGGTGAATAATCCTGCTTACTTATTAGAAGCAAAATAAAAAACAGGCTGAAAATTTATTCAGCCTGTTTTTTATTTTGCTTAATTTATTCAGTCATTAAATCTTGTCGATTGCTTCTAAAACTTCATCGTAATTTGGTTCATCCACTACTTCTGGAACTATTTGCTTATACTGAATGACTCCTTCTGTGTCTACTAAGAAGACTGAACGAGTCAAACGTTCATTGCCACCTAAATCTATATTCAGACCATAAGCATCACCAAATTCACCTTTGGTGTCCGATAAAGTCATTAGATCTAAATCATTTTCTTCATTCCAATTATTAAACTCATCGACTGTGTTACGTGAAACAGTTAGATAAATTACGTCCTTTTTATCTAATTCTTCGGAAAATCGCTTTGTTTGTAGCTCACATGTTCTTGTTAAGACATCTGGTACTACACTAAGAACTAATGTTTTTTCTCCAATGTAGCTTGATAACTTTGTATCTTCTCCAGCACGTGTTGTTAATGTTGCTTCTGGTGCTTTGTCCCCTACATTTGTTTGCTTTCCTTTGACCTCTAATGGCTCGCCCTTAAACGTCACTTTCATTTTAAAACATCCTTTCTTATTTTTTATCCTTTTCTAATCTGCTAAATCTAGTGTAAGGGATTTCTATCTTTCTGACAAAGCTTTTGACTCATAATTCAGATGGGTATTCTTTTTTAGAATAATTTAATGACAAGAGTAAATCAGGTGAAATGAAGAGAGTTGTGCAATAGGGCAAGTCTTAATAAGTGAGTAATCTTCAAGCCTGATAGTTATAGTTCTCTTGTTGTTAGTTCTCATATTTTTTAAAAAAATAAACTTAACGTTATAATATAACGTTAACGATATCTATGTTATGATTTAAAACAATCAACCGGTAAGGTACATGAATTAGGAGGATTTAATATAAAATGAAATCTAAACACAGGGATTACTTGTTTATTGCTATAGTAATACTTTTTTACTTTGTCATTGCACATACTAGTATATTTAAGCAGGATGACTTTCGGTGGGCGACTAGTAGTGGGATAGAAAGACTATCAAGAAATTTTGATAATTATAATGGTCGTTATTTTGGAAACTATATTATCCTATCACTAACTCGTTCGCGTATTATTCAAGTGCTTCTACCGACAATAGTTAATACGGGAATTGTTTTGTTAATTTATAAAATAATGGATAAGGAAATAAATTTATCCATTATCATGTTTTTTATATTAACCCTACCATTTAATGTCTATCGTCAGACATACAGTTGGCTTTCTGGATTTGCTAATTATAATACTGCTATTTTTTTAATACTGCTAATTGTATATTTAATCACTAGTGTTGCATTAAAATCCTACTATTTCATCGCATAAAAAAATCCTTT
>CAYROB010000193.1:0-2828 GCA_964425775.1 uncultured Carnobacteriaceae bacterium | reverse complement strand
CAGCGCTGTAATGTTTAATTTAGGTTATCTTCCTAAAGGAGATAAAAATATTGTAACAAAAGCTGAAACTACAGTTAAAGCAATTAAGCAGGCCTTGTCTTTAGTTAAAAAAGGTGGCGTTGTTTCCATCATGGTCTATTACGGTCATCCTGGTACGAATGGTGAAAAAGAAGCAGTTGATGAGTTGGTTCGTGAATTATCACAAAAAGAATATGATACGTTGTCTTATCAATTTGTCAATCAAATTAACAATCCGCCTTATTTATACATCATCGAAAGAAAATAAGTTAATATTATACAAAAAGAGATTTAAGTATTCGCCTATTAAAATAGGAAGGAATGCTTAAATCTCTTTTAAATTTGTCTTACTCTTTTTGTAACTTATCTGCTCTTAACATATGTCTTACCAATTGCTTCAGGTGCTTCTGATTTTCCTATAAATCCAACAAGAATTACAATTGTTAAAACATAAGGTAATATTTGTAAGTAAATTGTTGGAATATTTTCAATAATTGGAATGTAACGTCCAACACGTGATAAACTTTGTGCAAAACCAAAGAAAATCGCTGCAAATGTTGCGCCAATTGGGTTCCACTTACCAAAAATCATTGCTGCCATTGCCATAAATCCTTGTCCAGTAACAGTCATCACTCCGAATTCGTTTGCAATCGCTTGTGACTGAATTGCTCCACCCATACCACCTAGAAAACCTGAAATTAGAACTCCGGCATATTTATAGAAATACACATTGATTCCAACTGTTTCAGCAGCTATTGGGTGCTCTCCTACGGAACGTAAGCGTAAACCAAATGGTGTTTTGAACAATACAAACCAGCCAATAACACCTATAGCAATTCCCATATAACCTAAAGGTGTAACACTCGTAAAGAATATCTCACCAATAATTGGAATATCTTTTAAAATTGGGAATGACATAATTCCAAATGATTGTCCTAATGGACCTGTTTGGGCTTTTCCGAAAAGTACACGAACTAAGAATACTGATAAACCTGGAGCTAACAAGTTAATCGCTGTACCCGAGACAGTGTGGTCCGCTCTTAAATTGATTGTTGCCACTGCGTGAATAATTGAGAACAACAGCCCGATTATTCCACCAACTAACATAGCAATCCAAGGAGTTTGTCTTCCAAACACTTCGTGAAACTGAAGGTTAAATACTGCTGAAGAAAATGCTCCGATAACCATTATTCCTTCTAACCCAATGTTTACAACACCACTTCGTTCAGAAAATGTTCCGGCAATAGCCGTTAAGATTAAAGGCGCTGAATACATCAAAGAACTTGTGACAAGTAATTGTAATATCGATACTAAATTCATTATTATGCTCCTCCTTTAACATCTTCTGTAGTTTTTGTTTTACCGCTTGAAACTTTATCAATGATCCACTCAACTAGATAGTACGCACCGACAAAGAATACAATCGAAGCAATAACGATTTCTGACATTTCATCTGGTACTCCAGCACGTGAAGCCATGAATGATGATCCTGTTTTCAAGACTCCAAATAAGATGGATGATAAAACGATACCGATTGGATTACCAAGTCCTAATAACGCAACGGCAATTCCATCGAATCCTTCACTTGGTAAGGCACCAATAACAAAGAGGTTACCAAATGTTCCTAATCCATTAATCGCTCCACCTAAACCAGCTAAACCACCTGATATAAACATAGAAACAATAATATTCTTTTTAGCACTCATTCCGGCATACACAGATGCATCAGGGTTTAAACCTACTGCTTTGATCTCAAATCCAGCTGTTGTGTACTTCATAAAGAGTGAATAGATAATAACGACAGCCAATGCAATAAATATTCCCATATTTAGTCGAGAGAACTTTGTCAAGTCTGTTAACCATCCAACAGCTAAACTTGCATTCTCACTTACTTTTTCAGTACGGCTACTTGTACCAATAACAAAGTTCGTTAAGTAGTTTGAAACACGCATCATTGTGTGGTTTAACATAATTGTAACAATTACTTCACTTGTTCCAAAGTAAGCTCTTAAAAATCCAGCAATTCCTGCATACAAACCTCCAGCAACTGTACCAACAATTAAAGATAAAGGTACCAATGCGATTCTTGGTAAATCTGGAAATTGTAATGCGAATGCAATCGCACTTAACCATCCAGCTAAGAACTGTCCTGAAAGACCTATATTAAAGAAACCAGCTTTACTTGCCACATCAAAAGCTAACCCAGTAAAGACTAACAGTGTTGCTTGTGTTAAGGCTTCACCAATTGAATATGGATTAGAAAACACATCAAAAATCATGTGTGAAAAGGCATCAATTGGGTTGTACCCAAAAATTAACATGATGATAGCTCCTACTAAAAAACCAAACAATACAGCCAGTAGGGGCACTGACAACTTTCTCAACAAACTTTCTTCTTTTGCTTTAATCATTAAACTTCTAGCTCCTCTCTGCTAGTATTGGCTGCGTCTATTTTTTCTCTAGAAACGCCTGCCATTAGTAATCCTAATTCAGTTTCGTTTGTTTCAGATGCTTCAACAATATCAATGAATTCTCCACCGTGCATAACAGCGATACGGTCTGATACATCCATAATTTCATCCAATTCAAAACTCATTAGAATAACAGCTTTACCCTTATCTCTTTGCTCAATTAGGCGCTTATGGATAAATTCAATCGCTCCAACGTCTAATCCTCGAGTAGGCTGTGCTGCAATTAATAAATCTGGGTTTCGATCAACTTCACGAGCGATAATTGCTTTTTGCTGGTTACCACCGGATAGCGAACCAACTGGATTCTCTTCCGACTGCATACGCACATCAAATTCTTCA
>CAYROB010000192.1:0-2856 GCA_964425775.1 uncultured Carnobacteriaceae bacterium | reverse complement strand
ATAAAAGTCACTATCTGTTGTAGCTTGTTCGTCATAGCCTTCTTTAATCCCAATCACTTCAAACATGTACCCATTAATCGAAACCGCTTGCCCAAGCATCACTTCCGGATCGTCCATCATCAGGCCATATACAAAGACATCTTGGGATAATACAATGACATCTTTATTCGCATCCGCTGGTGAAATATTGCGCCCATAAGCAATTAGCGAATCTTTTTTATAAGGAGCAAGTTGTGTCCATGCCATTTGGCCAAAATAACTCAGCTCACCAGACACTACCTCATTTGAGCTATCCATTCCCATATTTTCTCCGTAATCTGGTAAAACGGAAGCAACCCCATCAATCTTCTGCACTCTTTTCATGTCGACACGCGAAAACTCAAATTCTGTCGGTTCGGAATAATATGAATACTCATCATCCGTTGCATAAACGTTTTGAATCTTCATTTCATTGATATTTGCTGTGTCTGCAAGTTCAAGCGTTTGTTGCCGTAAACCTTCACCTAATGCGGCAATTGTAACCACGGAAGCAATTCCGATAATAATTCCTAACATTGTTAAAAAAACTCGAAGTTTATGTGCTTTTAGGCTTAGATAAGTACTCAACAGTAAATTACGAATCATACCGTCACCTCTTCTTCAAAAAAGCCATCTTTCATATAGATAACGCGTGAGGCATAGGCCGTTAAATCTTCATCATGGGTAACCATGACGATTGTTTTACCTGCTTTGTTTAATCGGCTTAATATTTCCATAATATTTTCCCCCGTTTCACTATCTAGTGCTCCAGTTGGTTCATCCGCCATAATAAGTAAGGGATCATTGATTAATGCTCGCGCAATTGCCACACGTTGTTGTTGGCCTCCAGAAAGCTCAGACGTTTTGTTTTTTAATTTTTCACTGATACCCACTAATTCTAAGATGCTTTCAGCTTTTTCTTTTTTTTCTTGAACGCTATTCAGTCCACTGTAAACCATTGGTAACTCGACGTTTTGTTGTACATTCAATGATTCAATGAGGAAAAATTGCTGGAAAATAAAACCGAAGTTTTCATTGCGATACTCAGATTTTTGATTTTCATTTAAAGTAGAAACATCTTCTTCACGAAATTTGTATGTGCCTGAAGTTAATTGATCGAGAAAACCAATAATATTCATCAGTGTCGTTTTTCCACTTCCCGATTTCCCCATAATCATAATAAATTCGCCCTCATAAATAGTTAAATCCAAACCTTTTAAAACATGAGTTTCTTGTTTACCATTTGTGTAGGTTTTTGTTATGTTTTTTAACTCAATTAATGGTGACCCAGTTTTTGAGTGCTCCATTTCAATCACCTACTCTTCCTCGTCAGTTGAAGTGTTTTCTTCTGTCTCATTTGTTTGTTCTTCAATAGTTGAATCCTCTAAAGAATCATCAAAGCTTTCTGCTGGTACCTCAGATAAAACTTGGCCTTCTTCAACAGGTAGTTTTGAAGAAATAATAATTTGATCTTCTGCTTCGAGTCCACTTGTAATAATTGTATTTCCAGCCTCTTCTTTGCCGATTTGAATAACCCGACGAACAACTGTACCAAAATCATTCACTAATACATAATATTGATCTTCTTCTTGATGAATAGCTTTTGTTGGAACTGTAATTGCTGCTTCCCCTAGATTGATTACCGCTTGAACGTGATACCCGTTGCGAATGCCTTCTAAAGAATCAAGTGAGAGCTTAATTGGGTAATTCGACATCGCCGGCCCGTCATTGCCACCCATATAACCCATGTCATCATTACCTCCATCAGCTGGATTGAGATCAATAAAACTAACTTTTCCTGTGACAGTTCGGTCATTCGAGATGACTTTTATATCTGCCAATTGCTCAACTGCTAATTTCTCGACATCTCTTTCGTTTACCGTTCCGGAAACATAAAAGTTATCTGAAATTAATTTTAAAATGGCTGATTCTGCATTTTTTTCTTCTGGAATATACACTTTCCCCGTAAAAGGCGCTAGTACATTGGTAAACTGTTCTTCTTTTAACGATTCAATTGTATTATATATTTCTCTTATTTCAGCACCCATGTCATCTGTGCTCATGTCCATTTTAATTTCTTCCAAAGTTTGCATCCGCTCTTCTTCTGCGGTATTGTGCCAAATTTTTATAGCTAATGCTAATTTATTATCTGCATTTGCTTTTTGCGTTTCCATTTTTTGGGCTTGATTTTGTAAATCAATAATCTGTGTCGTGATGTCTTTACTTTCGTAAGTATATAGGAGTGTCCCGGCTTCAACAGTGTCCCCATTCGCCACTTGTATTTCGCCTATATTTCCTAGTGCCTCTTCTTTTTGAAATTCTTGTGATTGTTCTGGCTTAATGACCCCATTAACAAAAACTTGATCCATGTCTGGTACCGTGTAATACTCAATTCCATAGGGATCTTCCTCTTCTTCGTATATTTCTTCTTTTGAAATCATTAATTTATTTACACCGAAAAAAACCACTGCAAGCAAAACAATAACGCCTAATCCAATACCTATTTTTTTCTTCATTATTTCCCTCTTTTCAAAAAATTTAATGGTGTATTAATCAAACGACACATTATTTGCCTGTATTATACAGTTAATACAAAATAAAAGTCAAGAATTATTTGAAATATATAAAAGGAATTGAAATAGGAAATTTTGCAAAGATTAGTTAGACCTGAATAAAGTGTTTTAAATAATCTACAAGGGATTATATTAATATTAAAATATTTAACAATCGCTTAGAAATCTATAGTCCTGGTGCTCTAACGGCTTCTGTAATTCTAGAAAATATTACAAAAACCTAGCGAGAAAGCCTCGCTCATAAATGGGCGGGGATGAATCGCTT
>CAYROB010000191.1:0-2858 GCA_964425775.1 uncultured Carnobacteriaceae bacterium | reverse complement strand
TTAATTGGAGCATCTAAATCTAAAACGCCAATTGCCTTGTTGTTTTTCATTAATGGGACAACAATTTCTGATTGACTTCGGGCATCACAGACAATGTGTCCTGGGAATTCATTTACATCGGGAACAATAATGGTTTCTTTTTCTTTGAAAGCCGTTCCACAGACACCACGTCCAGAATCGATTCGAATACAGGCAACTCTGCCTTGAAAAGGTCCTAGTACTAATTGTTTTTCAGTTTCATCCCATAAGTAAAAACCAACCCAGTTAATATTGTCTAAACTTTCATTCAAAAGGGCAGAGGCATTACTCAAATTGGCAATCCAATTCGTCTCATCTTTAATAATGGCCTCAAGTTGTGATAAAATTAACGATTGATTGACTGTTTTGTCCATTCAAAAACTCCTTATAATTTATTATTGAAAAATTAATTGAATTAATATTAAGCAATTATAACATAATGTCTTTTTTTTTGATATACTAGTGTCTGTATAGCTTTATAGAATAAAAAAGTTAATAAAAATTAAAATAATAAAGTATTATTAAAAAAATTAAGTTTTGGGGGAAATAAAATGACACCGTTACAAATCGCTTTAGTTACTGTTGCTGTCCTCATCTTTGTGATCGCAATCATAACTTATTTTATAAGAGGAAAACATTATGAGCAAATTGATGAGTTAGATCAACAAAAGAATGAAGTTTTTAACCAGGCACCCCGAGAAGAATTGAAAGAAGTTCAGGAACTATCATTAGCAGGACAGTCACTAGAATTGAGAGATAAATTTGAAGCAGACTGGGATAGAATTGAGTCCCTTAAATATCCTGAATTAGAAAACTATTTGTTTGCAGCAGAGCAAGCGACGGATCGTTATCGATTAAATGAGTCAAAAAAAATACAGGCATATGCTAAAGACTCTATAGATGAGATATCAACTAGTATTGAAGAATTAACTCAGTCCTTATCAGAAATGATTGAGCGTGAGCAAGCAAACTTAAATAAGATTAATACCATTAAAAAACGATATCATGAAGTACGAAAGTCTTTATTAGCATATAGTTTTTCATTTGGACCAGCATCAGAAACATTTGAAGAGAAGTTAAGTACAATGGAAGAAGACTTTACAGACTTTTCTGAATCTACATTGTCTGGAGACCATGAAGAAGCAAACAAGGTAATTGAGCGGTTATCACAAGACATTCAAGAAATGGAAGAGCAAATGGATCTAATTCCGCCCTTGTTGACTAAATTAAATAATGAATACGAAGAAGATATTGATGATTTACTGCAGGGTTATGAGCAGATGTCTGAACACAACTATTTATTCCCAGAAGATAATATATTAGAAAATATCGAACAATTAACCAAGCAAAAAGAGCAAATATTGGAAAGTATTCGTTTGTTAGACATAGAAGAAGCAACGACAGATACTGGTCGTTTAGCAGAGAATATTGAAGAAATGTACGATAGAATGGAAACAGAAGTTTTAGCAGAATCAAAAGTATTTAATTTGTTAGATGATATTAAAGAAGGTATTTATTTTTTACAAGAAGAAATAAAACAGCTTATAGGAATCGAACAGCGATTAGCTCAAAGTTATGTTCTTATGCATAACGAAGGCGAGGTGTTGCACGCGATAGAAAACAAAACAGCTGAAGCACTAGAAGAATATAAGATATTAGCTGAAAGGATAGCTGAGAAGAAGATACCTTATTCAGTAGCTCAAGCTAAATTGACTTATTTATTTAATGAGTTAAGTCAGTTAAATAAAGAGATCGTTCAAACAGCAGGAAACTTAGAAAGTTATCGCAAAGAAGAGTTAAGGTTTAAAAATGAGATGCAGGCAATGGAACAGGCAATGTATGATATGAAGCGAGCGCTTGAAAATGAACGTTTGCCTGGTTTGCCAGATGATTATTTAGATTTATTCTTTTCAACAACCAATCGAATAGAATCCCTAGCTGAAGAATTAGCCCGAACAAAAGTATTACTATCGGAAGTCCGTAAAATTCATCAAATAACGGAAGAAGATGTCATTCAATTAAGTCAAGCAACAGAAGAGTTGATTTTTCAAGTAAATTTAATTGAACGCACTTCACAAAGATTGTATCGATTTAGAGATTCACATAAGGGCATACCCGAAACAATTCGCTACAGCGAGTCATTGTTCAATGAGGATTATGAATATGCCACAGCCCTGAGACTTTTACGTGAAAAACTAGAGAATGTAGCACCGGGTATGTATGATAAAATCGTTCAAGATTACGAAGAAGAAATAAGTAATCATTAAAATAATGAATAGGTATAAGCTAGTTGTTAAGTGTTTGATATTTACAGAAAAAATGTTATTATTAAGTGTAGTAGAATATAAAACAAATAAGCGATGAACAAGAAGAGTATGACTTTTATTTATTACAGAGAGAGGGCGATTGCTGAAAGACCCTTATAGATAGAGTCAGAAGGTAGCTTGGGAGCGAACTTAACCGTTTGGTCAGACAGACCATTAAAACTGTCACTGAGAGATATATGAAAAACTTTTCATATATAATTTAGGTGGTAACGCGATTGATAAAACATTCGTCCTTGTACAAGGGATGAGTGTTTTTTATTTTGTAAGGAAAAGTAAGATTAAGATGGATAAATTATTCAAGGAGTGAAAAAATGGAAAAGAACAGAGAAATGTCTACAAAGTTTCAACCAAAGGAAATAGAAAAAGGAAAATATAAGAAATGGTTAGAACAAGATTTGTTTAAGCCAAGTGAAGATAAGGATGCAGAACCTTATTCAATCGTTATTCCTCCACCGAATGTGACGGGAAGATTGCATTTAGGTCATGCTTGGGATACAACCTTACAAGATATCA
>CAYROB010000190.1:0-2862 GCA_964425775.1 uncultured Carnobacteriaceae bacterium | reverse complement strand
AAAGTTACAAGCATGATGGTAGTTTGCATCGAACTTGGCAAGATACGATGGTTTTGAAAACAACGGATAATGTATTAATTGGATGTAATGACCATACTCTTGTGACGGAATCGGATGGTCGCAGATGGCGTACCCGAGAACCGGCATTAGTTTATTTTCATACAAAGTATTGGTTCAATATTATTACGATGATTCGTGAAAAGGGAACTTCTTATTACTGTAATATGGCATCCCCTTGTGTAATAGATGACGAAGGTCTAAAGTATATCGATTACGATTTGGATGTTAAAATATTTCCAGACGGAGAAAAAAAACTTTTAGATATTGATGAATATGAAGTACATGGTAAAAAGTATAATTATCCAGCTGAAATCGATCCAATTTTAAACGAGCAAATTAAAATACTCGTTCGTTGGATTGAGGAAGAGCGTGGACCATTTTCCGAAGCGTATGTAGACTTATGGTACAATCGCTATAAACAATTAACTGGAAAGAAATAGTAAAAAGAGGATCTGGCTAAAATGCGAGATCCTCTTTTTGTTTGTTAGGCATGTTCCCAAGCCAAGAGATTGAAAGAAATCTCTGCCACCTATCTAACGGGAAGGCAAGTTGTAGACAAGAGCGTAGTCAGTGATGACTGGGTTTGAAGGAAGTTGATGACAGTTAGTTGGAGCGAAGCGTAAGCAAACCAGTGTTGGCGGTGAGAGTGGATAATTCTGCAAAAAGTGAAGATGTCCAAAAGTTAGCTAAACTCTAAACGTTAGGATGGTCGTTTCAATAACAGGCAAAGGAACTTAACCTAAGAATTACTGTATCCGAAGGTCTGTATAAGGTAATTCAAGGTAACACAAGAATTATTGAAGGGTGCAGTATGCAGATGAGACCGTAGTAGTGATGAAATCTTGACCGTAGAAGGCAAGTAATTGTCCGGAGGACAAAATCAAGATGACACCCTCGTAATCAGGGTGAGCCTCAATGTTCAAAAGATATTGAGATGTGCGAAGGGTCGAAGAATTTACAAGTGATAAAGAAATCATAAGGACTAGAAATCGAAGGTGTCAGTGTGTTTTCTGAAATGAAGACTATAAATGTGGAGAGTATAAAATAATTTAACTTGAACCATGTTTATACACAGATTTGAAGTAGTTTAATGAAAGTTGGCAGATTGTCGTAAAGACTAGAAACACCAACGGAAATTAAATCAAGAACAAATAGAGGACTAGCAACTATAATGGACAATCACACAAGAGAGGAAGTGAATGCGTGAGGAAATGGTACAGCCTAATTGATAAAGTTTATCAAAAAGATAATCTTATCTTAGCAAGTAAACAAGTAAGAAGAAACCATGGAGCCCCTGGAATAGATGGGGAGACGGTGGAAGCTTATATGGATAAGTTGGATGAGAATATCAAATTTCTTCATCAGACACTTTCCACTCACACATACAAAGTAAGTCCGGTTAAACGTGTTGAGATAGCAAAACCTGATGGGGGTATCCGTCTTTTAGGAATACCTACGGTAAAGGACCGAGTGGTTCAGCAAGCGTTGGTAAATATTATTCAACCAATCTTTGACCCACAATTTCATCCGTCAAGTTATGGGTATCGCCCAAGAAAATCACAACATATGGCATTAGCCAAAGTAGAACTATTTCTAAAACATGGCTTAAGTCATGTGGTAGACATGGACCTTAGTAAGTGCTTTGATACACTTGACCACAAAATCATGATGGATGAAGTATCTAAAACCATCAGTGATGGGAAAGTGCTGAAACTAATTCACCAATTTCTAAAGTCAGGTATTATGAAAGACGGGGTTTTTGAGAGTAGTGAGGTTGGTTCACCGCAAGGTGGAGTGATATCGCCGCTCTTAAGTAACATCTATCTGAATATATTCGACCAAAAGATGATGGCAAAGGGCATTCGTATCGTTCGTTACGCAGATGATATCTTAATTTTCGCTAAAACAAAGCGAGATGCAGGAAATCTTAGAGCACTAGCGACAGAGATATTAGAAAGTGAGTTGAAACTCACGGTTAATCAAGAAAAGACCCAATTATCATCTTTGAGAGAAGGCGTGGCATTCTTAGGTGTAGTCATTTACACTAACTACGTAACAATTGACCCAAAGAGTATCAGTCGTTTCAAGGAGAAAATCCGCGAAATTACGAAACGGAACAATGGAATTCCATTGTTTATCACAATTCAGATACTCAATCGATATCTTCGGGGTTGGATCAACTATTATCGTGTAGCCAACATAAAAGGTTTCCTTCGGAAACATATGAGCTGGATACGCAGACGCTTAAGGATGAAACGCATGAATCAGTGGAAGACATGGAGAGCAATGCATAAGGAAATGCGAAGGCTAGGGTATGAGAAGGATATAAATAAGAAAATGGCCGTAACAAAATGGAAGAATTCAGCCGTTCAAATTATTCACATCATGATGCCTAACAAATACTTTGAAGACCTTGGACTAATTAATCTTGAAACGTATGAAGTGGGTCTTTTGTCAGCCATGTATAACGGCTGATAGTAAATTCATGAGCCGTATACGGAAAACGTACGTACGGTTCTGTGAGAGCAAAGAAGACAGGAGTAATTATCCTGTCTTCTAGCTACTCGATTTTACGAATAGATCTAAATGTAGTTTAATGTCCTTCACTATTCACAAAGGATATGTCAGAATGAAGAGGATTATAATAGCTTTATTATTGATGGAAGAAAAAGGAGTTTTTATTTGAAAAAGAAGACAAGCCAAAAGGGTCATTTTAAAGGGATGATTCCTTTATTGACGTTTATTATTTTATATATGCTGACGGGATTAATCTCTGGTGATTTTGAGAGTATGCCCTTGATG
>CAYROB010000189.1:0-2866 GCA_964425775.1 uncultured Carnobacteriaceae bacterium | reverse complement strand
CCGGGATACTTGATGGCGATTTAGTCATCGTTAAGCGACAAAATATCGCTGATAATGGAGACATTGTTATTGCAATGACGGATGAGGATGAAGCAACTTGTAAAAGATTTTATAAAGAAAGTAACCACATTCGATTACAACCTGAAAATGATCAGTTAGAGCCAATTATCTTGCCAGATGTCACAATTCTTGGCCGTGTCGTTTCTTTATTCCGACGAAATATTTATTAATCATTTGAACAAAATAAAATCCTTGAGTCCTTTAGTTTACTACTAAAAAGACTCAAGGATTTTTTGATTAATACTCTAACAAAGTAAATATGTCGTACCCTTTAATTTTATCGCGCCCTTTTAAATCCTTTAATTCAATTAAAAAGGCTGTTCCAACTACTATTCCACCTAATTCTTCAATTAGTTTGATTGTTGAAGCAATCGTACCACCTGTTGCTAATAAATCATCTACAACAAGCACTCTTTGTCCTGGCTTAATTGCATCTTTGTGAATTTGTAATGTATCTGTACCATACTCTAAATCATAAGTTACTTCGATAACTTCACGTGGTAACTTTCCTTTTTTTCGTGCTGGTGCAAAACCTACACCTAGCGAGTAAGCAACAGGACAACCTACGATAAATCCTCGTGCCTCAGGACCGATGATTACTTCGGCTTCTTTTTCTCGGGCATACTCAACAATTTTATCTGTAGCGTATCGATAAGCTTCTCCATCTGCCATTAACGGTGATATATCTCTAAAGATAACACCTTCCTCTGGATGATTCGGTACAGAAGCGATGTATTTACTTAAGTCCATTTTATTTCTCCTCAATAATTAATAATAATGCTGTCAAACATTTTATTCTTTATGTTATTTCAGTGATTCTATAATTTCCTTGAACGAACTATAGAGAAATAACTCTTCTGCTTTAAATTGCTCAACTGCATTTTGGTAACTGTTTGTCTCTTCTAACTTGAGTTTATCCGGATTATTCACAATCTTTAATAATCCGTTTTCTATTATAACAAACTTTGCCTCTAAAAACACTTGTACAATTAAAAATATCTTATTACTTTCCATTTCTAAGTGATTAATCATGTGATGACCATGCTTTTGCAGGTCAATTCCTTTTTGGGCTGCAAAGAATTTGTAGACTTTTGAAAAATCAGCACGAGTTGGCATGCCCGTTAAATAAATATGCTGTTCTTTATAAAAATAACAATCAACTGGCACGTCGATATTCTTATCCAATGTTGCGTGGAACAATTCAATTGAACTTGGACAATCTACGATGATAATTTTTTCTTGACTTTGAAAAGCAACCGCGTGCTCCAAATTTGTCAATAAAATTGCATTTGATGATTTTTGAATGAACTCGATTGTTTTCTCATAACTTTCGACAGTATAGAAAACATAATTAACATTTTCTTCTTTAAAATATTCTGCTGACAGTTTACTTATCCTTTCATCTACCAGCATTGGTCCTGGTATATCAAGATCAATCATCTGCATTTGGGGTTTACTCATCCCGTTCCACTCATTAATCTCAATATAACCAGCAATTGAAACCTGTTGTTGCTCAAATAAAAATTCACTGAGAGGCCCATTGCGAAATGATATAATATCCAATTGTTGTTCATTTTGCTCAACAATCAGTTTTAAATGATCGCCAGCTGCTCCTACTTTTCGATTTTGTACGACAGCAACGTCTTCACAGACAATCAATGGTCTTTCGTTCCCATTCCCAAATGGTTGAAGTTTATTCAGTTCTTTAATCATTTCAACAGATAATTCTGCTAAATCTGAAAAAGCGTCAACCTTCTGTACACCTATTTTAGGCGCGACCTTTTGAAGATACTCAGATAATTTCTCTTCAATTACAGGGAGTTGTCCTATATGTGCAGCCATTCCTGCAGCCATCTCATGTCCACCAAAATGAATAAATAAGTCCTCAATTGAACTAAAGGCTTCATACAAATTTATTCCTTCAATACTTCGTGCTGATCCTTTAGCTATATTTGTTTCAGAGTCAACTGTGAACAACAAATCCTAATACACCTTGATGCCAATTTTCATCCGCTAAGACAACAACTTCGGATTGACTATCAGCTTGTTTTAATTTCTCTAGCACATCCGCTGTCATTTCTTCTACAATTTCTTTTCTTTCAATATTTTGACCATCGATAAATTCAGCAAGCTCTTGTGCTTCATAAACATCATGTGTGGCTAACATTTTCACACCTGGACTTGCATCACCTAATCGACCAACCGCATTCAAACGTGGAGCAATTTGAAAACCAATGGTCCCTTCATCTACCTCTTGCGGGTCCGTATCAATTATCTGTAACAATTGCAGTAAACCTGTTCTTTGTGTATTTTCAATCATTTTCAAGCCAAAAAAGACAATTGCTCGGTTCTCGTCCGTCATAGAAACTAAATCTGCGACCGTTCCAATTGCAGCTAAATCTAATAACTCAACAGGTAATTCGCCAATTAATGCTGTTGCTACTTTTAAAGCTACTCCTACTCCTGCTAAATCAGCAAATGGGTAGTCACCATCTGGATGAGCTGGGTGGATAACTGCAAAAGCTTCTGGTAATACTTCTGGTAGTGCATGGTGATCCGTTACAATTACATCGATATTTTTTTCTTGTGCAAAACTAATGGCTTCGTGTCCAGTTACACCATTATCGACTGTAATAATTAATGAGCTGCCTTCTTGAATAATCTTTTCGAAAGCCTCTACATCCGGTCCATAACCTTCAATAAAGCGATTTGGCAAGTAATAATTTACATTCGCACCAATTGAGTCTAATGTTTCATAAAGTAGCGTGGTCGCTGTTATTCCATCGGCGTCGTAATCACCATAAAT
>CAYROB010000188.1:0-2881 GCA_964425775.1 uncultured Carnobacteriaceae bacterium | reverse complement strand
ACTTTTAATTTATCATCAGTTGTTTCTTCTACTGCATCATCTGCTGTAGTTGTATCCTCAGCCGGACTATCCTCCGAACCACAAGCCGTCAGTAATAGAGCACCCATCGAAAGTGTTGCTAAAGATTTGAACATTTTATTCATTTTTGAATCTCTCCTATCTATATTTTCTATTTTTTAATAAAAATGTTGTTCCAATAAGTTAATTACGCTTCTTTTCTTTTGCGAAGCATTGGCCAGATTAGACCTTCTTTTGGTGAAAAAATCATGACAAATACAAATAACATTGTTGCTGCAATGGCGATAACTGGTCCTGAAGGCAAGTCATAGATATAACTGAAATAAATACCAACGACTGCTGATAGGGCACCAAAGGCAGCAGATAAAACAACCATGACAGACAAACGGTCGGTTAATAGGTAAGCGGTCGATGCTGGTGTAATCAACATTGATACAACTAAAATTACCCCAACAGTCTGTAATGATGCAACTGAAACAAGGGTCAGCATAATCATTAAACCATAGTGAATCATTCGAGTGTTTAATCCATATACTTCAGCCATTGTTTCATCAAAGGTTGAAATGAGCAATTCTTTGTAAAAGACAATCACAACTAAGATTACTAAAACACTAATTCCAGCTGTCAGCCACATATCTGATGTTCTTACGTGCAACACATTACCGAACAATATTTTAGTTAGGTCGGTTGCACTTTGAGCTTTGGTGATTAAAATAATTCCCAAGGCTAGGGCAGCTGAGAAAACAATTCCAATGGATGCATCGGTTTTGATACGACTGTTTTGACTGATCGCTCCCATACCAATTGCCGCTAGAATACCTGCGACAACTGCTCCATAAAAGTAACTAATTCCAAGCATATATGAAATTGCAACACCTGGTAACACCGCATGAGCAATTGCATCACCCATTAGTGACATCCCACGTAAAACAATAAAACTTCCAAGAATTCCTGATATAATTCCAACCATTACCGAAGTAATTAAGGCTTTCTGTAAGAAATCATAAACTAATAAATCGTTAAAAAATATCATGATAATTGACCTCCCATATTTTCTAATACACTTAAAGGAGCCTCAAATGTTTTCTCCATAATTTCTGGAGTAACGACTTCCTCGACGGGTCCTGCTGCAATCAATTTTCTGTTGATGAGGACAACATCATCGAAGTAATCTTCAACTTTTGTCAAGTCATGGTGAATAACGAAAATTGTTTTTCCTTGATCTCTCAATTCCTTTAAGATATCAATAATAATCTCTTCACTATTAATATCAACACCTACGAAAGGTTCATCCATAAAGAAGATGTCAGCTTGTTGAGCTAAACTTCTCGCAACAAAGACTCGTTGCTGTTGACCACCGGAAAGCTGCCCAATTTGCTTATCGGCAAAGTTTTCCATCCCAACTTTTTCTAGCGACTCCATTGCGATTTTTTCCTCTTTTGCACCTGGACGTTTAAACAATCCAAGATTTGGATAAGTCCCAAGTAGCACGGTATCCTTCACTAGAATTGGAAAATCCCAATCAATATCGGCTCGTTGGGGGATATAGGCAATTTCTTTACGCATTTGATTTAGCGTTTGACCGAATATCTTCACCTCACCGGAATCTTTAGAGACTAAATCGAGCATTCCTTTAACCAGAGTGGATTTCCCCGCTCCATTTGGTCCGATAATTCCAATTAACTTACCCGAACGCAAAGAAAAATCAACATCTCGAATAGCTTTCTTACCAGAGTAGGATACTGATAAATTTTTTACATCAATTGTTTCACTCAAAATAATACCTCCTAAATTAATACCTACCTAAGCTATTGATAAAAAAGTTTAGGTGAGGCGAAACTTCATTTTAACTATACCAAACATAATAGAAAAAGGCTAGTGTTTTAGATGAATAGGTGTACTTATCAGGAGATTTATTAAATGAAGAAACTGTTTTTGTAATCGCTATCTGTCAATGGCTTCGCGGCATTTGAACTGAAGATTTTAATCATAAATTTAAAAAGGAAGGAGTTTAAAATGTGAAGTAACTTGTTTGAAATTATTTAAAAAAGCATGTGAATTTCAACAAAGGACTTACTTCACAAATGATTAAAAGCGTTTTACTAGAAAAACAGAGCATTTTACTAGTATAATAGGAACAGCTAAAAAATTGCATAGATTTATCTTTGTGATTTTTGAAAACGAATTGTTCAAATAAAATGGATGCTGCATTGTGACCAGGCTGGATTCATTTAATATTTGGCAACAGAAAGGGAGTTGGTTGAGTGGATAAAGAAACAGTTGAAGGAAATTGGGAAGAGTTAAAAGGCAGAATCCAAAGTAGATGGGGTAAAATTACAGATGACGATTTAGATGTCATCCAAGGTGATACTAAAATTTTAGTTGGTAAGCTACAAGAAAAATATGGCATGAGCCAAGAAGCTGCTGAAAAATCTGTCGAACATATTCTATAAATTATAAATTAAAAACCGATATCTCTGAAAAAGAGGTGTCGGTTTTTTGTTTTGTCAAAACTTATTAGCTTATCCCTTTCACTTGACATCTTGAGACTACAAGTGTAAACTTAGTGCATATTAAAGAGTATCATCTATAGAATAACGATTGAACTTAAAGGAGGATTTGAGATGCAGAAAAATGCGATGATTACAATTAGTGATGCTGAGTGGGAAGTGATGCGCGTTGTTTGGGCAAATATCACAGTTACTAGCCGTGAAGTCATTGATGTTTTAACGGAGAAAATGGATTGGAAAGAATCGACTATTAAAACGCTCATTGGCCGCTTAGTGAATAAAGAAGCCTTAAAGACTGAAAAGGAAGGCCGTCGCTTTATTTACAGTGCGAATATTTCAGAAAAAGATAGTGT
>CAYROB010000187.1:0-2891 GCA_964425775.1 uncultured Carnobacteriaceae bacterium | reverse complement strand
TTTAATCATAAAGAAGCCGACAGAAACCAAGGCGATTAAAGCCGATATCAACATACTTCCTGTACCTGGATCAATATAAAAAATAGTCATTAAACTTCACCTCTCTGTAGCGTTGGTTCGACTTCGGTCATTTTGCCATACACATTTTTCACTAAACTAAAGATATTATTGAATGTCCAGTAAAGTAACAAACTTGACGGTGCACCGTAGAGTAAGACAAGAAAGACTAGCGCAACGACAACAATCGTTATTTTTTCACTTTTGGACATGTCTGTTGCATACACATAGCCTGAAATCAGGTTAATTCCTGTCATAACAAATGGTAGCAAGTTAATTGCTACACCACCGATTGTTAAGAGTGCATCTGGCTGGGCTAAATTGGATAGGAATAAGAAGGAGACACCTTGAAAACCTTCAAAATTTGAAAGAAATGAGTAAGCCCCCATAAAAAACGGAAACTGAATGAGTAGACTCACTAGTCCACGCAGTGAATAGATTGGATGATAATCATTTAAGCGATAGACATTTTGAATATATAAATGCAATTCATAGCCTTCATAGACACTTTCAAATTCCTCAATTTTTGGCTTCATTCTCTGTTGAACAGCCCGTTCTTTCTTTTGGATTTTCTCCGCAAAATTATAAAAAGGTAGTAAGAGAATATTAACAACTAAACTTAATAAGATTAAAGCCACTCCATGATTGTTAAACGTACTAAGTAAAAATAAAAAGATTGTCCCGATAAATAGTTCAAATGGTTTCAGTATCAACTTTGACATTTCCACACTCCTTATCCCTTTGATTTAATTCTACTAATCAATGCTATAGTAACATTTTTCGAGTATTTTTACTACTTTTCCAGAATTAATATTTCTTTAAAATCACTTTTCTCCAGATGAAGTGTGATTCTTTTTCACTTCCGGCAATAACAGAGCTGCTTCAACAAACAAAAAAAGTCTAGAATCCTTTAGTAACAAAAAGATTCTAGACTTAATGATTATAATAAAATTTCTAGGTAGTTTCTTAGAAGACTGTCAACAGAAAATAATTTTGCATAGCGCATAAGTTTTGGAATGTTCCGATCGCTTTGTCCTAAATAGGTGATTCAGTTATAATCAAGCTTTATTTTCACGGCTTAATCACATCCCATATGGGCACGAATGGAAACTAGATTGATTAGGCTAATGCATAAGTAGTTCCAGGCCCTTTGCCTAACTTATTTACGAAATTATCTTCAATTAGACTATTCAATGCCCTTAGAGTTCTTGCCTTGTTAAAGCCTGACTGCTTTTCTAATTGGACTCTGGACAGTTCACTTTCTTTTTCAATTATTGTGTAAATCACAATTTCATCTGTTGATAAGTTCGAAAAATCGACTTTCTCCAACGGTAAAGTCACTTTGATTAGCTCATCATTTATTTGAAAAGTGGGTTTGGCTAGACTGTCTTCATACGCAGTATGTATTCGCTTAATATGCGCACCTAATTTTTCAGTTAAATTTAACTGGTAAAATACATTTGCTGTAATTGGATTTTTTACTATCGGTACACAGTTATTCAAATAGTTTACTCCTGATATTCCTGGCGGTAAACCACCCGGTGAGCTTATTTCAATTCGGTTTTCATACATTAAAATCTGAATGGGTGCTTTAATCTGCCAATCGCGTTGGATGATTGCATTCGCTAATGCTTCTTTAAAGGCTTCACTCGGAATGAATTCTTTTTTTACACGTGTATATCCTTCAATTTCTTCATATTCATAATATCTTTCATAGATTTCCATGGCTTGATCATACTGCAAAAGTAATGAACAACCGCTCAGGGTTTCTTCATAGTAAATTTGCTTGGTATTTTTACCAAATCGCACAAGATGAATACCTGAAAACTCGATATCATTTTCATCCGCTAGTAATTCTCCCGCAAATGTATAAGACCCATCTTTACTGTATAGGTTTAAGACTTTTAAAATATCCAGATTAAACTCCTTGATCCCAACAGTACTTTTAAGCTTAGATTCTAATGTAGTGAAACTTAAATTTTGCTTCGCTGATTTCTGTTCCTCACAGTTAAAATGAATGCTTTCCCCTATTAATTGGTTTAGCTGTGATTGGTCCACCTCTAGTGTTGCGGCACTTGACCTTTGATATGCCTTACCTCCATAGTAATACGGAGTGTCTTTTCCTTTGAACACAGTCAAAATGATGATTGGCCTGCTATGGGGGTTTCTTATTTCTAGGTGATAGTCAGGTACTGGTTTTAAAGAAGTATTAATCAAATCTTCAATTTCGGCAGTTTTTTCTTCTACCTCTGACAAGCCAGTTGCATCTCCACTGTCATTTAAATCAAATATTATTTGTCCTTCATGATCATTAGCAAAAGCACTCACTGTTTTTAAAAAGCTCTTCGTTACTTTTTCCTTGAACTCTAAGTCATACTTTTCTCTTGAAAACACCATCTCACCTCATTTTTGTAACTATATTTTACTAGTACAGTACATTCAATGCAACGATAATCCTTTCGTTGCATTCTACGTTGCATAATAGAGCCGAAAATCGGCTATCGTTGCACAACGATTGAAGCGATGGATTTATTGAATTAAAGCATTAAATTTGCGGAGTAAACTCTTAATCTGACGAGTAGATTCTCTATTTGCCTAGTAGATTCTAGTTTTGACGAGTAGACCCTCTATTTGCCTAGTAGATTCTTAATTTGTGGAGTAATTATTATTAAACCCTATTTGTTGCATCTACACTGACGACCTTGCAATCTACCAGTGTACATGCAACATTAAAATGATTATATATTTCTTTCTTGTCTAAATAAAAATAAGAAAGTTGACTCACTCTCTTCTTTTACTTATTATGTTTTGCTCAATCTTTTTTATTTACACTT
>CAYROB010000186.1:0-2893 GCA_964425775.1 uncultured Carnobacteriaceae bacterium | reverse complement strand
AATTTATTTTACATATTTCGCAAGGTACGAATTGGAATGCATATTTATACATTGTGTTTCCTTCCTTACTAAAATGCTAAACCAAGTATACCATTTAGTTTTAGACAATGCAAGGTTTTTATCCAACTTACTAATCTTTTTATAATTTAATCCCTTAAAGTCCTCTAAATGTACCCTTCCTCACGTAAACTTAAATAAGTGTTTTCGCCTATTATAAAATGATCAAGGACTTCGATTCCTAATAATTCGCCAGCATCCATCATTCTTCTGGTGAATGATAAGTCTGCTTCTGAAGGATCAACATTCCCGGACGGATGGTTATGCGCTAAGATAATTCGAGCCGCTGAGTAACTAATTGCCCGATTAAATATTTCACGTGGATGTGCAACCGATGTATTTAAGCTACCAATAAATACGACATCTTTCTTTATAATTTCATTCTTTGTATTCAGATATAAAGCCATCACATTTTCCTGATTTAAATGAGAAAGCTCTTTTTGTAGATAATTTCCTACCCAAGTACTTGAAGATACCGTTCCTTCCTTTACTTGTGTAGACTGACTTACTCTCCGACCAAATTCCACTGCTGATAGTATTTCTGCTGCTTTAACCTTACCTATTCCAGGTATATTCATTAATTCTTGTAAAGAGACATGTCTTAAGCGATAAATATCTTCTACTTCACTCAATACATCTAGCGCAAGCCCCATAACATTTTTACCTTTGGTGCCTGTCCGTAAGATAATTGCTAAAAGTTCATGATCTGCTAAACTTTTCACACCATATTTTTCCATTCTTTCCCTCGGTCTCGAATCTTGTGGAATAATCTTAATATTCGTTTCATACACTTACAAAAAACCCCTCTCTCCATTCATATTGATAATTGCCTCATTATCAATATTTGCGAAGAAAGGGGCTTTTCAACTTATTTAATTATTTTTTTCTTCTAGATAATCAATCACGGCATTTAAATCCTGCAGGACCGCTATTGACTTTTCTTTCGCTTCTTCATCCGCTTCAATTAAATCCGGCACCATAATCACTGGTATACCAGCACCTGATGCTGCCAAAACACCATTTTTTGAGTCTTCTAAAATTAAAGCCTCTTCTTTATTTTTTATACCCGTTTTACTGAATGCTTTATGAAAGATAGCTGGATCAGGCTTCGCCCGTTCGACTTCGTCGCCACCTACTGCATCTTTGAAGTACTTGTGAACATCTAAACGGTTCAACAATTGATCGACTAAGTCTCGATTCGAACTTGATGCAACAACAGCCGGTATTTTTTCTTGCTTGAGATATTTTAACAATTCAATTAATCCCGGCTTTAAATCAACTGGGCCATTTAAGAATAGATATTCCAAGACTTTATTACTTTTGACAAAAAATTCATCTAACAATTCTTGATCTTCAAATAATTCACGCATCGTTGCTTGGTAAGTTTTATCGCCCATTCCTATAAATTGAGCATAGGTATCGAAAGTATAATCCATATCAAGATTATCTGCTGTTTTTTGATTTGCCTTGTAATAAATTTTTTCCGTGGCAAACATCAACCCATCCATATCAAATATTACCGCTTTTACTTGTGTCATCTTTTTACCCCCTCTTAGCCGATTCAAAACATTTAGATCCTAGTTCAAATTATTTAACTTAGCAATTTGATCTTTGACTGCATCATAACGCTTCTTATATTCAGTTTCTTTGTCGCGTTCTTCTTGAACAACATGTTCTGGAGCGTTTTTAACAAAGTTTTCATTTTTCAATTTACCTGCTGCTCGATTTATTTCACTTTGCCATTTTTCAAGCTCTGTTTCTAGGCGCGCAATTTCTTCTTCAATGTTTACTAATCCTTCAAGTGGTAAGAAAATCTCTGCTCCCTTAATCACCGCAGACATTACTTCTGTAGGAATCGTTACTTCAGTATCGATGATTAATGTTTCAGGATTACAGAAGCGCTCAATGAATGATTTATTTCTTTCAAGAACTTCTTTCTCTAAAGAGCTGCTCGCTTTGACAATCATATCAATTGGTTTTGACATCGGGCGGCTTACTTCTTGTCGAATATTTCGAACTGCCTTAATTAATTCAATCAACATGTTCATATTTCTTCTTGCATCATCATCTTTAAACTCTTCATGAGTAACTGGATAATCTGCAACAACAATCGATACACCTTCATGTGGTAAGTGTTGCCAGATTTCTTCTGTAACAAATGGCATAATTGGGTGTAGTAACCGTAATGTTTGATCAAGAACGTACGTTAGAATACTGCGTGTTGTCAGTATTTGTTCCTCTGTGCCTTCTGATAAAATTTCTTTAGACATTTCAATATACCAGTCACAGTAGTCATCCCAAATAAAGTTGTAAAGCGCGCGACCAGCTTCACCAAATTCAAATTTCTCAAATTGTTCAGTCACATGTTCAACTGTTTCATCAAGTCTCGCTAGAATCCAGCGATCTGCTAGCGTCTTCTCACCTTCAAGATTCATATCTTCAAATGTGAAGTCATCTAAGTTCATAATCACATAACGGCTCGCATTCCAAATCTTATTGATAAAGTTCCATGATGCATCCATGCGCTCATAGCTGAAACGAATATCTTGTCCAGGAGCTGAACCGGTTGTAAAGAACCAACGCATCGCATCTGCCCCATACTCATCAATGATATCCATTGGGTCAATTCCGTTATCTAAAGACTTACTCATCTTGCGTCCCTGCTCGTCACGAATTAATCCATGGAGCAATACATTTTCAAACGGTCGTTCACCTGTAAATTCCAAACCTTGGAAAATCATTCGTGCAACCCAGAAGAAAATAATGTCATATCCGGTAACTAGTGTGTTGGTTGGGTAGTAACGTTTGAAATCTTCAGCATCTGTATCTGGCCAAC
>CAYROB010000185.1:0-2907 GCA_964425775.1 uncultured Carnobacteriaceae bacterium | reverse complement strand
CAGGAATGATTAAAGAAGGCGTTGACAAAGACGAAGCTGAAGAAATTAAAGCAGCAATCGAAGCAGCAGGTGGATCAGTAGAACTTAAGTAAGTTCACTGACCAACAGTATTAAGGAAAGACCCCAGGTTTAATTACCTGGGGTCTTTTAATTATTACAAATAATTATCAAATATATTCATATTAATTATGTTAAGATAGTGATTGTAAATTTAGATAAAATATAAAAGCTTATCAGGAGTGAAACAAATGAAAACTGACAGTGGAAATCAATCGCGAATTGACTATGGCATATTGCTAAGTGTCTTATTATTAGCCATGATTGGAATTGTATCTCTCTATTCAACATCTGTACTGATTCAAGAGCAGTCGATGCGTTTGCCAATTATGCAATCTATTTGGTTTGTCTTGGGAACTGCAGCTGCTGGAGTAATTATGTTATTTGATTCAGAACAGCTTTGGAAGATGACATCATACTTATATTGGTTAGGTATTTTGGCCCTTGCATTGACCTTGATTTTTTATGATCGGCCGTTAGCGGTTGCGTCTGGGGCAAAAAGTTGGATTAAAGTACCGGTGATTAATATTACATTTCAAACTTCAGAATTTGCCAAAATACCCTATATCTTAATGTTGTCAAAAATTACAACATTGCATAATTCACGTTATAGTAATCGAACTGTCCAAACAGATTTTATGTTGATTGGTAAATTAGTATTGTATTCAATCATCCCCTTTGCGTTAATCATGTTGCAAAATGATTTGGGGACGACTCTAGTATATGCGGCAGTACTTGTTGGTATTATTTTACTTTCTGGTATTCAGTGGAAAATATTATTGCCAATCGCAACGGTTGTATTTGTTGTAGCGGGGGGAATCATCTTGCTAGTTATTTACAATCGAGAATTTTTAAAAACATACCTAGGTGTTCAAGAATATCAATTTTTGAGAATTGACAGCTGGCTAGATCCATATCATGATACAACGGCATCTTCTTATCAGGTTACGCAAGCCTTTAAGGCGATTGGTTCTGGTGAGATGTTTGGAAAAGGACTTGGAGTTTCTGATGTTTACGTTCCTGTACGAGAATCAGATATGATTTTTGCAACAATCGGTGAAAACTTTGGTTTTGCTGGTGGTTCGTTCCTAATTTTTATTTATTTTATATTAGTTTATAATATGATTAAAGTTGTCTATGACACAAAGAACGAATTTTATGCTTATATTGCCACAGGTGTAATTATGATGATTGTTTTCCATGTGCTGGAGAACATCGGAATGAATATTGGCTTGTTACCTGTTACTGGAATACCATTACCCTTTGTTTCTCAAGGGGGATCCGCTTTACTCGGAAATATGATGGGGATAGGTGTTATCATGTCGATGCGCTTTCATCATAGATCGTATATGTTTTCAGGTGAGGGTGAGAAGTTTCATTCTGATGCTAAATAATGACGGGGAATATATAAGGAGGTGAACAAGTGGTGAGTGGAAATTTTTGGAAAAATGTGATAAGGAAAATTAAAGTGCTTGATAAATGGATAGCTATACCCTTTTTTTCATTGATTGCATTCAGTATTATAGCTGTTTATTCTGCAAGTGGGTATAGTGCAATGAGAGATTTTGGTAATCCGAATCACTATCTTTATCGACAATTATATAATGTAGGTGCGAGTTTATTTTTAGCACTAATCGTTTACATCTTTCCTTTTAAAGCATTGAAAAATAAGAGGTTTATTCAATTAGGAACAATCGTTATCTTTTTATTGTTAATTTTAGTATTCTTTTTTGCTCCACATTTGGGGGCGCGCCGTTGGCTCCCACTACCAGGTTTTAATGTTCAACCTTCGGAATTTGCGAAAGCTTTTGTAATTTGGTACTTAGCCTATATTTTTTCGAGAAACCAAAGAGGTCTAGAATATAATTTCAAAAAAACAATTATGCAACCTGTGGTCTTAGTTGTCATAATCATTGCGTTAATTATCTTACAGCCAGATACAGGAACGGCAATTATTATCGGATTGATGGTCCTAATGATTGTATCGGCTAGTGGAGCACCAATGAAATATGGAATGTCTTTTATTAGTTTAGTATTCATTGGTGGTGGAGCAGCGTTCTTTTTAATTTATAAATTTGGTGAGAAACTTTTTTCTTCAAATTATCGGTACGGTCGCTTTTTAGGCTTATGGGATCCATTTGGCTACTATGAAACGCATGGCCACCAATTAGTTAACTCTTACTATGCATTAAGCCGTGGCGGTTTTTTTGGAGTGGGGATTGGAAATAGTGTGCAAAAAACAGGGTATCTTCCTTTTCCCTATACAGATTTTATCATGGCAATCATAGGCGAGGAGATTGGACTTATAGGTGTGTTCTTTGTTTTGCTTGCATTGGGCACAATCATCGGACGATCATTCTATTTGGCAAATAAATCTGATGATAGCTTCAATAGTTTGATTTTAATAGGTGTTGGCTCAATGTTATTAGTACAAGCGCTTGTAAACTTAGCGGGAGTCACTGGTTTAATTCCGATTACAGGTGTTACTTTTCCTTTCCTGAGTTACGGTGGTTCAAGTGTGATGGTTGTCTCGATATCCGTAGCATTAGCTGCAAATGCATCGAATTTAGAGAGGAAAAGTAAAGAAAAACGAGAAAATGAGAATTAAATGAAAAAAACCATTGTCTTTACACTTGAGTCTTGTTATCATAAACAAGGCAAAATTATGGAGCGCGATTTTGAACTCCGAAATGATGAGTTAGACAATCATAATATGGTTTATCTCTAAATTAAATATTCATAAACTTTTTTTAGAGTGTGACCATCTCGAGAGTTCTTTTGCTATCAAAAGAGCTCTATTTTTTTGCCCAAAATTGTAACTGGAGGAGAGATAATATGCTAGAAGAAAAG
>CAYROB010000184.1:0-2921 GCA_964425775.1 uncultured Carnobacteriaceae bacterium | reverse complement strand
TCGATACGCTTAGTGTTTAATTTTCTGATCATTGAATACTCCTTTACATTAATTAGTATGTGACCTAAATAGTTAATAAGTGCATTCTATCATATCGCAATAATTTAATACAAGTGTTTTTTCGATGTGTTTTTGGCGAAATGCTATTGCTTGCAACGCTTACAAAAGTTATATTGTATTCATTGAATAAATCTGTGAAACATTTTTCAAGATTCACAGAATAGCGAATACTAAAAGGGAGGAAATATATACATGCAATTAAAACACAACGCAATTGCAGGAACATTAGAATCAAGCGATGCGCAAGTCATGGTTGAACCGGCGGATGAATTAACAATCACGATTCGTAGTGAAGTTGAAGCACAGTATGGCGACCAAATATTAGCGACAGCAGAAGAAGTACTAAGTAATCTTGAGGTTGACAAGGGTTCATTCGTTATTCAAGACCAAGGAGCATTGGATTGTACATTACGTGCTCGAATCCAAACAGCAATCTTTAGAGCTGCAGATATTACCGAAAACTTACCATGGGGGACTAAGCTATGATGAAAAGAACAAGAAGAACAATGATGTTCTTAAACGCTCAGCGAGCATCATTAATCAAAGACGCCTATGTTTATAAACCAGATACAGTAATCTTAGACTTAGAAGATGCGGTATCTGAAAGAGAAAAGGATTCAGCTAGAATTCAATTATATAACACATTGAAAGCTGTTGATTACCAAGGAGTCGAACGTTGGGTAAGAATTAACGAACCACATACTTCTTATTATAAAGAAGATATCCGTGCAGCAATTGCTGGTGGAGCAGAGGGAATTCGTTTACCAATGACGGAAACGGTGGAACAAGTATTAGACGTTGTCGAATTAATGACCGCTGCTGAAGAAGAATTTGGTGTTGAAGTCGGAACAACCATGATTATGGCGGCAATCGAGTCACCACTTGGCTTAATTCATGCGTATGACATTGCGTCATCCACTCCAAGAATGATGGGGATTGCCTTGAGTGCGGGAGACTTCAGAAGAACGATGCAAGCAACAGAGACAAAAACAGGTGAAGAGTTATTCTATGCACGCTCACAACTGTTAGTCGCAGCTCGTGCGGCAGGAGTGATGGCCTTTGATAGTGTCTATACAGACTTAGATGACTATGAATCCTTACGTGCCGAAACAGAAATGATCAAGAATATGGGATTCGATGGAAAATCAATCATCTCGCCAAAACAAATTGATGTGATTCACGATGTCTTTACACCAACACAAGATGCGATTAATATTGTGGAAGGGGTTAAAGAAAGTGAAGATGCAGGAGTTGGTGTACTCATCATTGATGGTCAAATGGTGGATATTGCCCACGTAGAAGGCTCAAGAAGAATACTTAAATTAGCCCAAGCATCAAACAAATATAAAGGAGATTTAGTATGAAGAACAAAGTGAATAGACATATTCCAGAAGAGTTTTTAGTCGATGGAGTTGAAGCTTTTCAAGGTGCTTTCTATCGCGATGATTATGAATATACTAAAGCAGCACCAACAATTAACGGACAAGTTAAACCAAGAGACTCAAAAATTGTGGCGAATATCCGCGAAGCCATTGAAAAGTCAGGCTTGAAAGATGGGATGGCTGTTTCATTCCACCACCACTTTAGAAACGGAGACTACACAGCGTCAATGGTTTTTGATGTTATCAAAGAAATGGGTATTAAAGACTTGTTTTTAGTGGCCTCTTCTTTAGGAAAAGCGCAAGCCTCTTTAGTACCATTAATTGAAGATGGAACAATCACAAGCATTTCATCATCAGGTGTACGTGGCGAAATTGGAGATGCCATCTCAGCCGGAAAATTAAAGAACCCAGCATGGATTCGTTCACATGGTGGTCGAGTACGTGCCATTGAAACAGGACAAGTCAAGATTGATGTTGCCTTTATCGGAGCGCCAACAAGTGATGAGTATGGAAATGCATCAGGTAAAGGTGGAAAGTCAGACTGTGGCGTTTTAAGTTATTCGGATGTCGATGCGCGCTATGCAGATAAAGTGGTTGTGATTACCGATACACTTGTGCCATTCCCAAATAACCCGTATTCAATTAAGGGAATTAATGTTGATTATGTTGTCGAAGTGGACCAAGTTGGCGATGCATCGAAAATTGCTGCGAACTCCGTCCGTGTAACAGATGATCCAAGAGAATTAAAAATTGCCGAATATGCTGCCGAATGTGTTGTGAATACAGAATGGTTTAAAGATGGCTTTTCTTACCAAACAGGAGCAGGTGGGCCGAGTTTAGCGGTAACTTCATTCCTAAAAAAGCACATGATTGAGCAAGATATCAAGATGGACTTTGCGTTGGGTGGAATTGTGCAACCAATGGTCGATATGTTGAAAGAAGGCTACATTCGAAAGATTGCGGATACGCAAGACTTTGATATCGGTGGTGTTGAATCAGTCAACACGACACCAAACCACTTTGAAATTACGACATCTGAATATGCGAACCCATTAAACAAGGGTGCTTATGTGAATAAGCTAGATTACGTAATCTTAGGAGCGCTAGAAGTTGATACAGACTTTAACGTAAACGTGGTTGTTGGATCAGATGGTACAATTCAAGGAGCACCAGGTGGGCATGTGGATACCTCAGCTGGATCAAAAGTAAGTATTATTGTTGCACCACTTATCAGAGGTCGTCTCGCAACAGTTCGAGATAGGGTAACTTCAGTTACGACACCTGGAGAAAGCATTGATATTGTTGTAACAGAATATGGAGTTGCAGTGAATCCATTAAGACAAGACTTAATCAACGATTTAGAGAAAACAGATTTACCACTAGTGACAATCGAAGAATTACGCGATATCGCTTACGGTATTGTTGGAGCACCAGCAGAAATTGAATATGAAGATGATGTAGTTGCTTTAGTAGAATACC
>CAYROB010000183.1:0-2983 GCA_964425775.1 uncultured Carnobacteriaceae bacterium | reverse complement strand
TTTTGAGTTGCGCCGTTTTTAATCATTTTAAGTATTATTTGGAATTAGGTAGATGCAAGGAGAATTTAGTAGAGTTGTGATAATATAGATTCAAGTAATCGGGAAATAACGGAAAGAAGGTGGATGATATGCTAGAAGATATGTTCAGCAGTAGTCTTTATGGAATTGAAAGAATAATTGGGATGTCGATTCTTTTTTACTTTAGCTTGATTATTGTCTTAAAAGTATCGGGAAAAAGAACGCTATCCGAAATCAACGCATTTGATTTTTTAGTAACAGTCACGATCGGATCAATTGCTGCAACGACAATTGTTTTGCAAGAGAGCTCTTTCGTTGATGGAATTGTTGCTGTCACAACTTTGATAATCCTTCAATATATTCTGGCGAAACTCGATACAAAATATGATTTCATCGGAAAGTTCTTTCTCACGACACCTACGCTTCTTTACTATAAAGATGAGTATCTAATTGAGAATATGAACAAAATGCGTATTACCAAGAATGACTTAGATCAACAGGTGCGTCTGCAAGCTGGGACAGTAATTGAAAATGTTAGCGCCGTTGTTTTAGAATCGAATGGCGGCCTGTCAATCATAACTAAAGCGAATGATGAGAATATTGAGAAGTTAGAAAAATATAAATAATAAAATATTTAAAAGAGGAGCCTGAAAGTGAGGACAAAAAATAAAGTTACGGCGAGCATTTTTCATATCTCGGTATTAGTGACAATCACTACCATTTTGAGTTCGACTATTCAATTAGCTCAAGGGATACAGTATGATACCAATACTCATATCCTGTTGAGGATAGTCATCTGCGTAATAGCTGTTGCCTTTTATAACGTATTTAAAAATATAAAAATCGACAATATTCTCTTAAAAGCTCTCATTCAATACGTACTATCAATGGGATTAATCTTTGGACTTCTTTTCATTTTGGGTTTCTTCTTGGAATTATCTGAAACAGCCTATCGGGACATCTTTTTAAATTACACAATTCCGTTCATTCTAATCGCGGGTATAATAATATATAAGAGTCGAAAAAATGGTAAAAAGAATGAGTTAAACGGCAGATAAGAATAAGCAAGAAAAAAGAATGCTTCCTATACAGGACTGGGAGTTGGACTATTCGAACTAAAAGCAATAATCTCAAAAAGAGTCTGAGACATAAGGTCCCAGACTCTTTTGACTTACTCATAGTCACTTGGTAGAAAAAGTTTAAAAGTTTGTCAAATCTTGAATAATTACACCTTCTGGCAATTCAAAAGTAGAAGGATCAATCGTGGTTTCTTCAAATATTGTAAAGGTCGCACTACTTTCTAATTCACCATCCATGTAAAATTCTGATTTTACAGGAAAGCCTGTTTCATTTGAAATCCACATTTTATTTGTATTCCCATCTATTTCTCCCGTAACAATTTTGACAGATTCTCCCTCGAAGGTGCCGTCTTCAATCGTTATTTCGTCATCATCCGCAAACTCTCTCATAATGTCCATATAATCTTGAGCACCTTGTTGCTCGTCTTCACCCGTAATTGCTGACTCATCATCATATTCCATCATCATTGCTGTGTTTTCTGCAGGCATGTACATGTACATCACGTCTTCATCCTCATCCATTATCATAATAACGGATTCTCCTGTTTCTGCATAATTTGATTCCATTTTGATTTTATTTTCAGAAGACCAGACTTTCGTGATGTAGGATGTTCCGTCAGCCAATTCAGCGGATACTTCATAATAATAGGCATCCAGATTTCTTGTTGTATCAAACAAGTTTGTTGAACCAACTTCTTCTTGTTCTTCTTCGGGTGTTTCTTCCTCTTCATCAATTGTCTCTTATACATTAGCTCCGTCCGGTTCTTCCTCATTAGGAGTATCACTACAGCCAATACCAATTAACGTAAAAGATAAGATCATTGCAATTAAAAAGTTTATCTTTTTCATTTCTCAACGCCTCCTTCAATAGAGTATAAACGACAGCACAATTCATTTGTTGTTTATTCCTTTATTCACGGTCCAAGTAATAGAAAATAGATTGTTTTATTGAGGAAAAGTTAATGATTTTTTCGAGTTAATTGTAACGCATGTTATTTTAGATAACAAGAATAATGCATGCGCTTTCAAAGGTTGACAGGATCCAGTGTGATTTCCGCCTTTTTTGTCATTTTTCAAATAGAAAACGATTAAATAATGCTTTATACTAGATATACAAAGTGTGAGCGATTTCACTTTTGAGAAGGAGGCAATCAATGGTCAAGACATTACACATTGTGCATGATGGAAAAGTAAAAGAAGAAATGGCAATTGAAGAAATATTTGATCATAGAAAGTATAACCACTTCACCGGTGTGACTTTTTCAGTGTCACCAAATTTCATGAATAAATATCTCCAAGGTTTTGAAGAAGTGAATATTGTGGTGGGTATACCAGAACAACGTATCCAGACAGCGGTTAATGAGGCAGCTAAAAACTTACAAGCACAAATTCGAAGAATTTTAGATAATGAAGCCACCGAATTGTATCAAGGATTGTCAACACAAATCAAAGAAAAATTGGCGAAAGAATCGGTGAATCTGGCTGTTCCCTTGGCCTATGTCATTCACTCCAAGTTTTACTTGTTGAAAAATACTGAGACAGGCGATAGCCGCTTGATTATGGGCTCAGCGAACTTATCTGATCAGGCGTTTAATCCAAATACCAATCAGTTTGAAAATATTCACATCTTTGATAACACTGAAATAACGGATATTTATAAAGAGTATTATCATGATAGCCTTTTGCCAGTGCTATCAGATTACATGCCAAAAGAACTCTTAGAAATTAATAAAAAGCGGATAAAAGAACTGGAAAAGAAAGATGGAGAATTATTAGATGAAGTGATTTTGTTAAATAATACCGACGTAAACAAAATCAAAGAAAAAGGTATCTTGCAAACACTGGAGGAAACAGACGAAAAAATAGCTTTAGGCCTTTTACCTGGC
>CAYROB010000182.1:0-3010 GCA_964425775.1 uncultured Carnobacteriaceae bacterium | reverse complement strand
GGCCCTACAGCAGATCCTAAGGTTCGTGAAGCGATGCGTACCGCAACAGATGTTGAAGCGATCATTTCTGGAGTAAACCAATGGGGTGGAGCTGAAGCCTCATACTCACCTTTACCAAAAGCATCATGGGGTTACTTAGATGAAGCAAAAGACTTTGTGCCAAGCTATGACCCAGAAAAAGCTAAAGAATTATTAGCCGAAACAGACTATGCAGATGGGTTCACAATTGAGTTATTCGCTTCAGACGCACGCGTACCTTATGCTGTTATTTTCCAAAGTCAAATGAAAGACAACTTAAACATTGATGTAGAAATCAATACACAAGAATGGGGAACATACAGTGCAACTGTTTCAAATGGTCAAGCACCATTGAACATTGGTGGTTGGTCTTGGGATCCAGATCCTTTCTTCTACCTGAACAAAGAGTTCCACTCAAGCGAGATTGGTTCTCTAGGAAACGGACGTGGATACAACAATCCCGAAGTAGATGCGCTATTAGATCAGGCCCTCGCTGAAACAGACCAAGCAAAACGAATTGAACTCTATCACGAAGTTCAAAAGATTGTTTTACAAGATAACTCAAGAATTGAGCTTGAACTAACTGAAACAGCAGTCGGTATTTCTAATGCTGTCGAAGGTTACCAAGTTACTTCTGACAGTAAAATACGAATTGTAACAAGTGGTGGCGTGAACGTTTCACTTAAAAAATAATAGACAAACTAAAAACTAGGGCATAAAAAATGTCCTAGTTTTTAATTTAATAAATCGAACAGAAAGTAGGACTTTTTATGAAAGATATGAGTAAACCGGAAAGCCTTTTTGCTTTACAAACAATGTCTGCCCCAGTCTTCTCTGAACAAGAAGATAAATTATATTTTGTAAAAACTTTTATCGATGAGGCAGCTGATAAATACTTTGCACACATTTATGAATATGACACAAAAACAGGTGTTGAAGTACCAGTTGTCACAGGTAATGTACGAAGTTATATGCCAACAATTCAAAAGAATCGCTTGTTATATTTATCTGACCGTGATGGATGTGCGCAAGTTTACGAACTAAACTTAACGACAAGAGAAACAACTCAATTAACTTTCTCAAAGAAACCTATCACACATGTCAGCTGGCTAGCGGACAGTCCAGATTTTATATTCTCAGTTCAGCTAGCAAAAGAGCCACTAACTCCATTTAAATGGACAGATTTGCAAGCAGAAGACATAGAAAAAAAGGCCCCTTATTACAAATTTGACTCATTAAGCTACCAAGCAGAAGGTGTTGGCTTTGTCGATTCAAACTATCGCAATTATTTATGTATACAAAATGCGGATACAAGTGAAGTCACTGTACTCACGAAACAAGATACAGGTTATGGTTTACGTCGTGTAGTGAGTGCTGACGTGAAAGGAGAAATCCTGTGTTTCGAAAAACAATTGCATGATGAATCGGATGTCAATCATGATAGTGCCCTTTTTACTTACAATCGACTGACAGATGAAATCAAGCAGATTACAAAGGATTATGAGACGGGAATATTCTCTGAAGGATCGATTTCACCCGATGGTAAATGGATCGCGTTCATCGGTAACCCGTTACCTTATGAGACAAGAAATCAATTCAAATTATATTTATACAATGTAAAAACAGAAAATATAGCAAAACCTTTTATCCAATGGCATCCAGATAGTCAATCATTTTATATTCAGTCATCCGAATTTGGCTTAGTCAAATTATATCAAGTCAGTCTTGATAAAAAGATGACCGATATTTCACCTGATCGAGGTGTCATCAAGGAATATTGTGTTGGTCAAAAAGGAACTATTTGTGCGTTACTGAGCCAACCGAAGAAGCCAATGCAGCTTTATTACTATAATCAGAATGAATGGTCAAAGTTAGCTACAGAAACAGAAAAATTTTATCAAGAATATCAATTTGGAAATTACAAAGAAGTTTCCTATCCAGCTGCAGATGGGAAAGAGATTCACGGTTTTCTCGTGTTGCCTCCTAACTATGATTCGTCTAAGCAATATCCTTTCATTCTAAATATTCATGGAGGTCCTTATGCGATGCATGCAGATACTTTCTTCCACGAAGCTCAATTTTTAGCAGCAAATGGGTATATGGTACTGTTGCCCAATCCACGTGGGAGTTATGGTTACGGCCAAGAATTTACACATGCGGTGTACCAACGCTATGCACAAGAGGATTATACCGATTTAATGTCTACTGTTGATCAACTCTTAGTTGATTATCCTGCGATAGATAAAGATCAACTCTTTGTCACTGGGGGGAGTTATGGTGGTTATTTAACGAATTGGATTGTGACACATACGAATCGCTTTAAAGCGGCAGTTACCCAACGATCTATGACCAATCTCTTGTCCATGATTGGAACAAGCGACACAGGCTATTTCTTCTTAACAAATGAAGTTGGTGGCGATTGGTTAGATTATGATCGACTATGGGAAATGTCTCCTCTAGCTCATGCTCAACATGCGGATACTCCTCTACTCATTATTCATGCGTTAGAAGATAAACGGGTACCTTTTGAGCAAGCCCAACAATTTTATGCTAGCTTAAAGTATTTTGGAAAAACAGCAGAAATGTTAGTGTTCCCAGACTCTACCCATGAATTATCGCGGAAAGGACGCCCAAGCTATCGTGTTGCACGATTACAGCATCTTGTCGAATGGTTTGACGAATACAGAAACTAATTATTTATAGCAAAAAAACCTATCAAAGTCATTCAAATGAATCGACTTTGACAGGTTTTATTTTTTTAAGATGTGCCTTTAGTTTCTAGCGTCTTCTTCTAGATTGGCCTTTTCTATTTTGTTGTTCTTTCTTTTTACGTTTTTGGCGTAACTTTCGTTTATAGCCTGGCTTAATATTCTTTTTTGCCTTTTTAGCCATCCCCGCAATTTCACCGTCGTATTCTAATCCACGATTTGGTCGCTTACGCTCTGCACGTCTTTCACGTACATCAACTAGTTCGCCTCTGCGGATTGTTTTT
>CAYROB010000181.1:0-3017 GCA_964425775.1 uncultured Carnobacteriaceae bacterium | reverse complement strand
GCACCTGATGAAGGACGCGTGATGGCGCGAAAAGATTTAACGATTGGTTTTTTAGATCAACATGGTGGCTTAGAATCGGAGTATACGATTTGGGAAGAAATGCTGCAGGTCTTTAAACACCTGTTAGTCATTGAAAAAGAGATGCGCCTTGCTGAAGAAAAAATGGCAAATGCGAAGAATTTAGATGCCGAAGCAGAAGAAGCCTTGCTTGATGACTATCATCGCCTGCAAGAACGTTTTGAACGTCAAAATGGTTATGGCTACGAAAGTGAAATGAAGATGATTTTACATGGTTTTTCATTTTTCGAAGAGGATTATGATAAACCGATCCAACATTTATCCGGTGGTCAGAAAACGCGCTTAGCTTTGGCGAAACTGCTTTTAGAAAAGCCAAATCTACTCGTTTTAGATGAGCCGACCAACCATTTGGACATCGAAACACTGTCTTGGTTGGAAAATTATTTAATGAATTACTCCGGTGCCCTGGTAATTGTGTCTCATGACCGGTATTTTTTAGATAAGTTAACGACTGAAACCTATGAAATGAGCCGTGGGGGAATCAATTACTTCCCTGGCAATTATTCGCGTTACTTGAAAGAAAAAGCCAAGTTACTCGAGAAACAAGCGCGTGATTTTGATAAGCAACAAAAAGAAATTGCGAAAATGGAAGAATTTGTCGAGCGAAATATTGCGCGTGCTTCCACAAGTCGGCGGGCGCAATCACGGCGTAAGCAATTAGAGAAAATTGAACGCATTGATCGTCCAGATTCCGATGAACGAACGGCCTTCTTTTCTTTCACACCCGAAAGAGAATCGGGCAATATTGTTGTCCAAACGGATGATATAGCGATTGGTTACCAGACTGATGAACCGTTAAGTCAAGGTATTGATATTGATGTGCGTAAAGGGGATGCCATTGCCCTAATTGGACCGAATGGAATTGGGAAATCCACTTTTTTACGAACAATTATGGGTTACATTGATCCACTCAACGGTGAAGTTACTTATGGGAGTAAAGTCGACATCGGCTACTACGACCAGGAACAAGAAGATCTCACTCCTTCAAAATCAGTCTTAGAGGAAGTTTGGGATGACCACCCATTAATGGATGAAGAAAAAATTCGTACATTTTTAGGCAGTTTTTTATTTAGTGGCGATGATGTTGAGAAATCCATTGCTTCATTAAGTGGGGGCGAAAGAGCCCGGGTTTCATTAGCGAAGCTGGCCTTAAACCATGACAACTTTTTAGTTTTAGATGAGCCGACCAACCATTTGGACATTGATTCGAAGGAAGTGTTGGAAAATGCCTTGATTGATTTTCAAGGAACCATCTTCTTCGTTTCCCATGACCGTTACTTTATTAACCGGTTGGCTACCAAAGTAATCGACATTGGACCAGAAGGAACTGATTTGTATCTAGGGGATTATGATTACTATCTCCAGAAAAAAGAAGAAATCTATCAAGTCGAACTGGCAGCAGCAGAAGCCGCCAATGAAAAACAAACTGGCTCCGGAAAAAACGATACTACAACTGAAGAAAAGAATGGCAGTTGGGCCAATCGTCGGGAAATCCGCAGTCAAACACGTCGGATTGAACGGGAAATCCAGCGAACTGAAAAGGAAATTACGGAGATTGAAGAACTGCTGGAAGAAATTACGGAGCAAATGAATGAACTTTCAACAAAAATCGATCAAAGTGCACCCGGGATGGAAGCCGCGAAACAACTGACTGAACTCTCGCGTGAATTTGATCGTAAAAATGAGCAAATGGATGAATTATTTATGAATTGGGAGACTTTTCATGAAGAATTGAGTGAATATGGGGATTTTGCCGATTAATTTAGCTTTAAAACTATCCATATTTTCCTCTGTCCACTATAATGTAGAAGTAAGAGAACAGAATTGGGGTGATCATTTGAAATTTTTAGAAATAATAGCTCCTTTATGGGAGACAGTGAAGGGGATTTTGCCGCTAACGCTGATCATGGTTTTTTTCCAAGTGGTGGTGTTAAAAAAGCCGCTTGAAAATATCTCGCAATTTAGCTTAGGGATTGTCTTGTCGGTCTTAGGCTTGCATTTCTTTTTAAAAGGAACCACAATGAGTTTGATTCCTTTAGGAGATTCCGTTGGTCGTAATCTTTATTTACTAGATAATACGTTGCTTATTGTCGGGATTGCTTTTGTTTTAGGGTATTTCGGAACATTAGTTGAACCCGCCCTGCAAACCTTGGCCATGGAAATCGAGGAAGTATCGGCCGGAGCGATTGGACAAAAAGTTTTGGTTCACGGTGTTGCTGCAGGATTTGGTATGGGAATGAGTTTAGGAATCTTTAAGATCATTAAAGATATTTCGTATCTGAAGATTGTTGTGCCACTGTTAGTGCTGGTGGTTATTTTAACCTTTATTGCACCTGAAATGTATGTAGGGATTGCGATGGACTCGGCTAGTGCAACAACTGGTCCAGTAAATATCCCCATTAACATGGCCTTAGCTATCGGCGTCGCCAGTGTAATTGAAGGGGTTGACCCCTTGCTTTCAGGTTTTGGAATCATCGGACTAACCTCAATTGGGGCCATGGTCTCTGTACTTGTGCTCGGTATACTAACTAGTCTATAGGAGTGAGAAAGTGTCTGATACAAAATGTGTAGTAGCAATCGTTGAAAGAGGAAAAGCAGATAAAATAGTGGATGCAGCGAAAAAAGCTGGTGCAAGTGGTGCGACGATCTTTTACGGAAGAGGAACAGGTGACACAGAAATTCAAAAGTTTCTACAGGTCAACATTTCATCTTCCAAAGAAATTATTTTAGTCATCACGGAAAAAGCTGAATCTGAAGCCATAATTCGTGCGATGGTTGAAAAAGGTAATTTATTTAAGCCTGGAAAAGGCATCCTATTTACTCTGCCAATCTCGAACTTGATGGGTTTACGCCATCGAGAAGACTTTGAAGAAGATTTTGAAATCGAATAGCAGCAAAAAAAAGCGCCAGCAATTTAATTTGCTGAGCGCTTTTATTTT
>CAYROB010000180.1:0-3022 GCA_964425775.1 uncultured Carnobacteriaceae bacterium | reverse complement strand
ATCCTCCTTTACTAAAACAACAATGCGTAAAACAAATTTTTAAACCTTATATCACTATTATACACCTCTCTGCAACAGGACAACATAGGAAGCCCTTGCAAAAAATGGTTTGTAAACATCCGAATATTTTATATCCTTTAAATTTCTCTGTACAATAGTCTTAAGCTAAAATATGGAAAGGTGGAATAAAATGCTTAAGATTTCATGTGCAGAAATGAAAGCAATGGATACTTATGCTATTGATCAGATTGGTATTCCAAGTATTGTGTTAATGGAAAATGCATCCTTAAAAGTAATTGAAAATATCGATTTGAATACTTTACAATCCTTCACTGTCGTTTGTGCGCCTGGTAATAATGGTGGTGATGGTTTAGCCATTGCTCGTCACTTAATTTTGAGAGATAAGAAAGTTGATCTATTTATCGTTGGAGATTTAAATAAAGCAACAAAAGACTTTCAAATAAATCTTACAATTCTAAAGAATATGAAGGTAGAGTTCACACATATTACTGATGCAAACGGTTTGAAGACATTGATAAAAGCCTTAAATGAAAATGACTTAGCAATCGATGCAATCTTTGGTATTGGTTTAGATAGACCGGTTGAGGGTGTTTTTTATCAGGTAATTGACCGAATGAATCAGCATGCAAAAAGAATCTTAGCAGTTGACACTCCTTCTGGACTAGATGCTGATAGCGGTCAAGTCCTGGGAATTTCCATTGAAGCCAATCAAACTATCTGCTTTCATCTAATGAAAAGAGGATTAGTAAATAACGTACACTATACTGGTGATATTAATGTTGTTGATATTGGTATTCCCAAGACAGTCACTGAAATAATCTTAACAGGCAAATAATTTTTTCATGGAAATAAATATGGCCAAAATAAAACCCAATGCCTAATTAGACTTTGGGTTTTGTTTTATTATTATTTTAATTTGGAAAACTAGTCATTTTTCGTGTAATAACAATTAAGATAACGGCTGTTAAGAACATATTCACAGCACCTACAACAAAGGGATACCCGATTGTTTGAGCCGCAGCTCCTGATATCGTAGAACCCGCAACTGCTCCCAGAGAAAAGAAAGCATAAAATATTCCATATGCTTTTCCTCGATCTACCTGAGTTGATGCATCCGCTACAATTCGGTTCATCGAAGGAAAAACTAAAGCAAAGCCAAGTCCATAGACAACCATTGACAAAAAGCTTCCTATCAAACTCGTGATAAAACTAAGTAGAACAAGAGATCCACCGATAAGTAAAAAACCTGGGATAACTAACTCAATCGGTTCAAAATGATCGTAAATCCGATTAATTGGACTCAAGAATACAATTAAAGCTACAATACCAAACGTACTTAACAAAACACCCGTTGATTCAGTGTTTAACCCCATCGCCTCTACGTTGAGTGGCAATGCGAAAGCCAGTGTTCCGTTACTTACCATTAACGTAAATGCAGCTAACGAAGCCTGCAGCATTAACGGATTTTTTAATAAAGGTAAAAATTCTCTAAAATTAAACTTACCTCGGTCTGTCGTCACAAAGGACTCTTCAATAAACTTCATAATTAAAAAACCAGTAACTAAGAATAAAATTGCTATAAATACAAAAACATATTCAATTTGTGAGCGTGCTGCCATAATTCCACCGAATGCCGGCCCAATAATAGCGGCTGTCCCAATGCTTGCGCCTGTAAAAGCCATCGATTTTCCGCGTGTTTTTTGAGGTGTTTGATCTGTTCGGTCACCTATATAAGCGAATGCTGCTGGAATCAATACCCCACCTGCTAAACCATGTATGAAACGAATCACAAATAATTGACTTCCATTTTGTGCAAATGGGTATAATAAGAGAATACCAAACACAGCAAACATTCCCGTTACTAGCATTTTTTTGCGCCCATAGCGATCAATCCAGTGCCCACCAAATACGTTTCCAATCATGTTTGTAAATGAATAAACGGCAACGATCCCACCGGTCAACGTTAGTGATGCACCTAAACTCAATGCATAAGGTGTGATAATCGGTAGTTGAACAAAGGTATCTAAAAAGGCTACAATTACAATAAAATATAAAAAACTCGTCATCTACTCTTCCTCTTTCTGTAATCTATCTTTCTCTCTTTTCAAAATAAAGTTATTATACAGAATATAACTTAGAATAACCATCATTTCACATTCAAAAAGATGAATTAATCGTTAATAAAGAAAATATTTGGTAAGCTAAAGGTAAATTAAATGATGGAGATGATGAGCTGTGGAAGAATTAATGCGTTTTATTGAGCAGATTCAAGGGAATGGAGCCACCTTCTGGCTTGGCGCAATTGCTGGTGTACTGTTGATTCTAGCAATGCGTTTCGCTGTACAAGTATTGCTCAAACAGAAATTCAAGAAGAAAAAAACTCAACTATTTGTAGACACGATTATTAATTGGATTACCTTATTTATTTTGGTCGTTTACTTCTTTACATATTTTTCCAAATCCACTTTTATCTATCAAACCTTATTTGTTTTTGGTGATACTCGTGTCAGTATCTTTCTTATTCTAACACTCGCCTTCGCAATTCTCTTAGCCGTAAAGTTTTCAAAAGCGATTCAAGATTTCATCCTACCGGTAATCTTTGAGCGGTATGAGTTTGACAAAGGTTTGCGTGCATCCATCAGCACCTTCACCAATTACTTTATTATTACGATAACTGTCTTGGTCGCACTATCCTCAATTGGATTTGACTTAAGTAGTTTGACTGTCTTTGCGAGTGTTTTGGGTGTTGGGATTGGATTTGGCTTGAAAAATGTAATGTCGAACTTTATTTCTGGCTTAATTATCTTATTCGAACGCCCGATTAGAGTAGGTGATCGCATCATTATTGAAGGTAAAATTGCTGATGTTGAAGAAGTTAAAATTCGAGCAACGGTTGTTCGGACACGAGCAAATGAGCGGTTAATTATTCCAAACTCCTACTTTTTAGAAGAAAAATTCGTCAATCGATCTTACGTTGACAAGCGGTTACGCGTATCAGTTA
>CAYROB010000179.1:0-3037 GCA_964425775.1 uncultured Carnobacteriaceae bacterium | reverse complement strand
CATTATGGCTATGCGGATATTGGGGAAGGCGAAGACTTATTTGGTGTCTTAGGACACGTTGATGTCGTGCCAGTAGGGGATTTAGACACTTGGAATAGCGATCCTTTTGAACTAACTGAAAAAGAGGGCAAGTTATATGGTCGTGGAACAGCGGATGATAAAGGACCAATGCTTGGATCAATGTATGCGCTAAAAGCAATTTTAGATGCAGGTTATGAATTGAACCAACGTGTTCGTTTTATTATCGGTACCGACGAAGAATCACTATGGCGTTGTATGGAAGCTTATACTGCCAAAGAGGAAATTCCAACAAGCGGTTTTACGCCAGACTCATCATTCCCATTAAACTATGCAGAAAAAGGATTAATTGAGTTTTATTTATACTCAGACGAAACTTCAGACATTCGTTTAGTCGGTGGTGGTCCATTAAACGCAATTCCTGACCAGGCACGTGTAGACTACGATGAAGCCGTTGAAGAGGCATTAAAAGAATTAGATTATCGTTACAAGCATATTGATGACGAATTAGTTGTCTATGGTAAAGCCGTACATGCGATGATGGCCGACCAAGGTGAAAATGCGATTGTTCATGCGGCAGAAGCACTACATAAAGCCGGTAAAAGAAACCGTATGATTGATTTCATCGTAGATGTCCTTGGAAATCCGAATGGAGAAGGAATTTACGGTGTGGTTGAAGATGAGGTCTCAGGTAAGTTAATGTTAACTGTGGGATCCGTTGAACTGGACGGGGAGACTCAAAAAGTAGGAATTGATATGCGTTTCCCAGTGAAATACTCAAAAGAATTTATTGAAGATGGTTTACGTGAAACAGGTAAAAAGCATGATATCGTTGTTGAAGATTACGACTATCTACCATCTGTTTACCATGAACGTGATTCAGATTTAATTAAAGGCTTAATGAAAGCTTACCAAGATATTACAGGCGATATGGAATCTCAGCCAAAAGTAAGTGGTGGAGCAACATATGCACGTGCAATGGATAATATTGTAGCCTTTGGACCAATGTTACCTGGTCGAGCCGTATCAGAGCATCAGCCAAACGAAAACATTGATATTGAGGATATGAAGATTGCGATTGAAGTGTATATCGAAGCCTTCCTGAACTTAGTGGTGGACAACAAATGAAAAAAATGAAATTTAAAATGCCTACAGCGTATACAATTGTAACGATTGCGCTAATTTTAACTGCTGTCTTATCTTACTTTGTTCCTCAGTCTGTCGTTGATCCAGACACTGGACAGATTGTCTTTGATGCAATCTTTAACAATGCTGGTGAGATTACACAGGGACAAGGCTTGCAGCCATATGGTTTGTGGGATGTTATTATCGCCCCAATCAAAGGCTTCCAGTCAGGAGCGAACGTTGGTATTGGAATTCTAATGGCCGGTGGATTCTTGGCTGTGCTAAACCATACCGGGGCTTTAGAAGCCGGTATTGGTTCATTGATTGATAAGTTTAAAGGTGGCGTCTTAATTGCCGTTATGACCTTTGCTTTCGCAGTACTCGGAACGTCTTTCGGGTTTTGGGAAGAAATCGTTCCTTTTGCTGTTGTTATTATCCCAACCTTTGTTTTAGCAGGCTATGATGTAATTGTGGGATTGGGTGTCTTATTTATCGGGGCCAGTGTCGGAAACATGTCTAGTTTGGTGAACCCGTTCTCTACTGGTGCTGCCGTCTCGGCCATCGGAAACCCAGAATTATCAATTGGTTCAGGAATCATTTTACGTTCAATCATGTTTATTATTCTGTATGTTATTGGAACAGTCTATTTAATCAACTATGCAAATAAAGTGAAAAAAGATCCGACAAAATCAACAATTCATGATGTGAAGGATATCAACACACTAGTTGAAGATCAAGAAACACTGCCAGAGTTTACTGGACGTCGAAAAGCTTCAGTCAGTATTTTCCTGGTCATCATTGTTCTAATGATTATTGGATTTATTCCTTGGCAAGAGTTAACGGGTGATGCAGGTTTTAACTTTGTGAATGCACCAATTCTAGGCTTAGCTAAAATACCTGTTCTTGGAACATTATTAGGTGCATCGCACATTTCACTATTTGGTACTTGGTATTTTGATGAATTTGCTTTCCTATTCTTTGCAGGATCACTTCTTTTATTATTTATTAATAAAATGGAAGAGGTTGAATTCATTAATGTCTTTACAGATGGAATGAAAGACTTGCTTGGTGTTGTACTCATTCTTGGTATTTCACGAGGGATTGCGCTTATCATGGGAGATGCAACTTCCGGAATGTCAATTACCTTTATTTACTGGATTTCAAATGCCTTATCCAATGTACCAATTTGGATTTTCGGAGTCATCGCGATGGGTGCTTATGTCTTGATTGGTCTTTTCTTACAGTCAACGAGTGGGGTAGCCGGAATTACCATGCCGATTTTAGGTGCGGTTGCAGCTGCGTTATTCGTCGGAAGCGAACTTGGAAGTGCAGGCGGACAGATTATCTTAATCAGTGCATTTACTGCCGGAGTAAACTTCGTAAGTTCACTCTATCCATCGGCGACTCTTATGGGAACACTCGAACTGTCGCATGTGCCGTATGACCGTTACCTGAAATTTATGGTACCAATTATGGTTACATTACTGGCAGTATCCGGTGTTATTATTGCCGTTGCGCCTTATTTAGGATTAGTTCAGTAAGTTAAATCAAATAGAATTCAAAAACGATACGATCATTATTTGATTGTATCGTTTTTTATTACTCCTTAATGTTAGATATAATTGACATGATGACAGATATATATTACAATTACTTTAATAGAGGTGAGCCATGAAAAATACAAAAATGAAAATCGCCCGAATGGAATGCGAACTTAGCCAAGCAGAGTTAGCAAACATTGTCGGTGTGACTAGACAAACAATTGGATTAATTGAAGCAGGTGGGTATAACCCTTCACTCAATCTGTGTATCGCAATTTGCAAAGCTTTAGGGAAAACATTAGATGATTTATTCTGGGAGGAATCATGATGCAAAACAAAGAAATTACAGATGA
>CAYROB010000178.1:793-3040 GCA_964425775.1 uncultured Carnobacteriaceae bacterium | reverse complement strand
TTTTTGTCTACAATTATTTATTTGTCTTTCCGAGAACTATTATACACATAGCTTGGTCCAATGAGCGCGATAAACTCCCCTTCTCGAACTGAAAAACTTGTTTCCTTTAAGGCTTGAATCTCCTTCGTACCATCCATAAAAGATTTTGATACACCATCTACTTCAATTAATTTCATGTTCGTCTCCTCCTAATCCATTGCTTCAAGCGGGTCAATTTTTACAATTGTTCGTACTGAGAAGAATGCCCCTAAAATGGCAAACAAGATCAGTAGTCCGGCAATTCCGGCGAAGAAATAATAATTCGACCGGAAAGGAACGGCGGCTGGTAAGAAAATTGATGTGAGAATCGTTAAGAAGGCACCCATCCCAACACCAATTCCGGATAAGAGGAAGGTTTGCGCAACGACCGAGCGACCAATATAACTAGTTGAAATACCTTGGGCTTTCATGACACCAAACATGCTTGACTTCTGGACGGTGAGAACATACATGAAAATACCAATGACTACTGCGGCGATGACAATTAAGAAAACAATCATTAAGCCAAAGGTTAAGAGCTGTGCCATATAACCAGGTAATTCAGCTATGTATTCCTTAATCTCATAAGGGACTAAATCATCATTCGTTATGTTAATGGTCTCAAAATCCTCATTTCGAACAACAAATGCACTAATCCGTCCATCATCTGACTCGTCAATTGCTTCAAAGCGGATGTCTTGATAAGTCGCAATAGACGTATAGAGAACGGGTGCAACTGAAAGTTTTGCATCCTCTGTAAAACCAACCACTTCAACCGTTAAATCAGATCCTGCTAGATTCAAGGTATCGCCAAGTTCAATCCCATCTTCTTCATACAAACTGTAATCGCCAACGACTTCATAGTCATCGGTAAAGGCTCGACCTTCAATCACTTCGGGCATTAGAAACTCATCTTTATTAATCCCGTAAAAGTTTGTATTAATCTTTTCACATTCACAGGATTTCTCGCCTTTTCGAACCACTCCTGCTGTTTGACCTAATGTAGCGACTTCATCCGCTTCAATATCATCACTCCAGCCAAGTGGCATCATCGACATATTGACATTTAGATTTGATTCATCCGTCAATACAATCGCATCAGCCTCCCATTTATCAATACTCGTCCGGTTATCTTGGGCCAAGCCATATGCTAATCCGGTTAGAAAAAAGACCAGATAACTCACAAGGAGCATGACACCGACTATTAACGCAAACCGTGTTTTTGAATGCTTGATTTCATTCCATGCTAAAAACACTTCAAACCACTTCCATTCTATGTAATCTTTCAATGAATTTAGTATACAGACCTCAGATTTATTATTCAAAAAATACGCTTTAGTGCAGTAAACAAAATTAGGCCGAATTATTTACTTCATTCGTGCCCATTTCATTTCTATCCCTGCATCATCATATTTCTTTCTTTTTGAACTGAGGTCTTCAATTGGTACACGATAGACATTGGTTCGACTTAAGCCTGCACGGATGGCTGTATCAAAGTACTTCATCTTGTCTGGCGTATACTTTTCACACACAGCACGCATCACTTGAATCTTTTCAACTTCTTCTTCGACTGTATCGACTCTACCCGTAACAATGACAGACTCAAACTCGGTAGTGAAAACACTACTGATGAATTGAATCGCTTTTAATGGATCATTGTTCATCTCTTCCAATTCTTCGATACTATAATTTTCAGGAATTGTCTTCTCGCCGACAAAAACGATGCTAACTACTGGGTTGTTTCCTAAGGCATCTACCTTTCTACCCTCTTTAGCGGAATGAAAATACAATACGTCTCCAATTCGTACGATAGATAACGGCAGGCCATAAGGTTTTTCACCATCAATCATCGAGACAACCCCATATTCAGCTTTATCGATAATTTCAATCCCAAATTCTCGATCCATTTCACGATCTTTTCTTCTCATTTTCTTTAGCTCCTTTTTTTAGTAGATTAAAAAAAGCACTTCATGACTCAATCAGATAATCCTGATAGAAACGAAGTGCTTGATCTCATTTTTTACTGGTCAACTGATTTATCCCACAACACGACCTCATCCGCTTTTAATGATGCAGGAACATCGATAATTCGTTGATTAGAACTCCCTCTAAATTGAAGATTGAGATCCAGCTTCGATAACTCAAAGCGTCCATCAACAAGGATATCGACATAGGAAAGCAATTCTTTCTTGTCATCGGTCTCCAACAGCAATTCATCCCATGTATAAC
>CAYROB010000178.1:0-783 GCA_964425775.1 uncultured Carnobacteriaceae bacterium | reverse complement strand
TACTTCCGTATTCAAGAAAGGCTCCCCCCCTAATAAGGTCAACCCTTGACAATAAGGCTCGCGCAAATCTTCAATGATACGATCTTCCAATTCTTGGGTGTAAGGAGTCCCATAGGCAAAGGCTTGAATCTTCTTGTTGTAGCAACCCTTGCAGGCGAACAAACAGCCACTCACATATAAACTACAGCGAACCCCTTCCCCATCCACAAAGTTAAAGGGTTTATAATCAGCAATATATTTTTGACTGAAATCTTCTGACTTCCATTCTTTTGGTTCTGGGTTAATCATGGTTCTCAGATCCTTTCATATGTTTCACACGCGCCTTAATTTCTTGGTGACGGCCATGAACCATCGGACGTTCTTGTGGATTTCCAAGGTAACCACAAGTTCGTTTTACCACGTCAGAAGTTTTTGGGTCCGTATTGCCACAGTTTGGACACTTAAAGCCATATTCTGTCGGCAAAAACTCACCGTCAAATTCACATTCATAACAGTGATCAATTGGCGTATTTGTTCCTAAGTAACCCACTCGGTCATAAGCAAAGTCCCAAACCGCTTCTAAAGCTTTTGGATTCGTGTGGAGTTTTGGATATTCGCAGTAATGAATAAACCCACCCGCACAATATTTTGGATAATCTTTTTCAAATTCAATTTTTTCAAAAGGTGTTGGATTTTTACGGACATCATAGTGGAAACTATTTGTGTAATAATCTTTATCGGTAATGGATTCAATCGTTCCAAATTTTTCTTGATCTAAACGACAGAACCGGTCAGTTAAGCTTT
>CAYROB010000177.1:0-3046 GCA_964425775.1 uncultured Carnobacteriaceae bacterium | reverse complement strand
CGTTCGATGGCTTCTTGTTTTAACAAAGAAGCTGTTGCACTAACAAAAGCTGCCGACATCGACGTTCCGCTAAGATACGTATAGGAACGATTTAAAACACTACTATAAATAGCCACCCCAGGTGATGCAAGATCAACTGACTTGCCATAATTACTAAAGTCGGCAAAGTCATTATTGAAATCTGTCGCCGAAACGACAACCGCTGTCTCACTTGCAGCTGGATAAAACAAACGCGTATCCATCCCTTCATTGCCCGCCGCCGCAACCACAATCGTCCCTTGTGCTCGTGCATCTTCAATTATTTGAGCCATATAAGGCGAATATCCCGGACCGCCAAAACTCATATTCACGATATCGGCGCCATTGTCTAAGGCGTACTCCATCCCTTTAACAATCGTATAATCCGAGCCCTCACCTGCTTTATCGAGTACTTTGATTGGCATAATCTTTACATGGTCATTTGTCGAGGACGCAATAATTCCCGCTACGTGTGTACCATGTCTGTTTTGATCCCTCGTATCATCATTTCCATCAATAGCATTATAGCCTTTAACGAGCCTATTTTTAAATAGTGGATGCGTCTGGTCAACACCGGTGTCCAGAACCGCTACAATTACTTCATCCGTCTGACCCTCTACTTGCTTGAGGATGTTTGGAATACCTATCCGTTCCTGTCCCCATGTCGGGCTATATACACGAGCTGCTTTGGAAATATACCGGATATAATCAGGTTGGATGTACTCTATCTTTTTAGTGCTGACACTTGCAAGCCCTCTTTTATTAGTATAATACTCTGTTTTTGGAATACTTTTGAAAGAAGCTGAACCATCCGCCTCATATTCTTTGATAATGATTCGTTCGGTATAGGCTTCAGGATTGGTAAATTGATTAAAATCATCAGCATTCACTAATCGCATCGGCAAGATTAATTGAACAATTAGTAAAGCGAACAATAGTCTTTTTTTCATCTATCTTACTCCCTAATTTTTTTGATAAGCTTTGTCTATTATAGCAGTTCACACTTGATAGTGCACCTACATCTGACCCGTGCAAGGATTGAATCAATTGAGGGATTGTAAGATAAAACACCAAAAAACAGCACGTGTCCAGTTGTGGTAGACACGTGCTGTTTGAAATAACTACTAAGCAGATATTATTTTATTACTTCGCTATTACTTGCGCATAGCCTAAGCGACCGTTCTTCTCAATAACTAGATACTCTGATGGTGAACTCACTACATCAGATGTCTCACTAAAGTAATAACTTTCAAGCAGTTTACCTGCTCCTTCAATGATATTCCCTTCCTTATCAATTAAAAGAACATCCTCTCCTTGAACAGCTAAAGCTTTACCATCTGTAAAGGCTGATACTCGATCAAACTGAGGCGCAATGACTTGTTGACCCTTGTGATCGATGAAACCATACTCATTGTTTTCCTTAAACCAAGCTAAGCCATCGGAAAAAGTTCCTAACCCGTCATACTTAAATGGAACAATGACTTTCCCTTCTTTATTGACTGCTCCCCAGCGATTATCTTTATCTTTTAAGCTCGCTAAAGAATAATCGTTAAATATTTGGTACGTTGTATTGATGCCCTGAACATAGAAACCATAAAATTCTGGTCCATCCCATTCTTTTCCACTCTTATCCATAAAAGTCCAAGTGAAGCGTCCTTCTTTGTCATAATCTGAATAAGATACCGGCGCTAATCCCTGGTTAAATGGACGGATTTCTGAGAATCCTGGATTATCAAATAACCAGCCACCATTCTTCATATCTACATAATTTATGAGGCGCTCTTCATTTCGATAGCCAATAGTCACCCAGGTATCTTCTGTTGGCGATTTAATAGGCTGCATCCATAAATCTTTGTCATCTACTTCATCATAGATTGAATAATAAACACCCTCATCGTCAAAATAAAAATCATTTGGATTGTCTACGCGTACGTTGATGAATCCATTATAATACGTTAAGTCGTCTGAAGCCGGTTGGTGATAACTAATCATGGTTCTGAAGCCTTCTTCATTACTACCACTACTTCTAAGTGGTGTGTAATTCCCTGCATGATCAATAATTCCTAGGTATATATCATCCCACTCTTCTTCTTCATATAGATAAGCACGTTCTCCTACTAAAGCTTTCCCTTCGCTGAAGCTGTAAGCTGCATCATATTTGAAATCAATGATGGTTTCACCGGCTTCATTAATGTAACCCCATTTGCCATCTTTATAAACGGCAGACAATCCTTCAGAGAATCCACGAACATATTCATATTGTGGCGCAATCACTTCGGTATAAGTGAATTGATTACTGGTTTCTGGTGCCACATAGTGAACAGCTTGATCAATTATTTTAAAAACATCATTATTAATAACTGCCGTCCCACCAAGAATATATGTTTGTTTAATATCGTCTCTTAAAAAGTTAATGGTTGCTGCATTGGTTCGGTGACCTTGTGTAAATAGAATCGGTGCATCTTTGATTGCACCTAAATAGCCACCCACCAAAGCATCCGGTGAACCATAACCATTTGCCACGACCGCAACAGTAGAATCTTTAAAGAAACGATCAGCAATCTCGACTGCAGTTGCTTCTCTATTCGCGCCACTAATTCGATCCACTGTATAGTCTTTTTCTAATAGTGTCTGTACTTCCTTACTGACAGCAGCTGTTCCCCCGATAATTGTCACATTGGTAACCCCTAAGTTTTTCATCGCTTGCACTGTTGCTGCTGGGATTCGATTCGCTTGAGTTAAAAGAACAGGCATCTCTTCCTTAGCTGATGCTGGCCCTACAGCAAGAGCGTCAGATAAGACCGATTTCAGCTCGCCATAGCCATTTGCTAAGAAGACATGTGTTGCATCTTCCGCTGCTGCTTCTGCGACTAATTGCGCTGTTTCAGCTCGATCTGTACCGGCGAATACTTTTACTATGTAATCTGCCTTCAGCTCGTCTATCACTTCTTTAGAAACAGCACTTGCTCCACCCAGAACAAAGACATTTTTAGCACCTAACCGTTCGATTTCCGCTTTTGTTTCTTTT
>CAYROB010000176.1:0-3098 GCA_964425775.1 uncultured Carnobacteriaceae bacterium | reverse complement strand
GTATAAAAGAAACCATTTAGATTTCTTGATGCAGTAATTTTGGGATTTAAATTCCGTAAAGTACCAGCCGCTGCATTTCTCGGATTCGCAAAAGTATCTTTCCCTTCACTCTCACGTTCTTCATTTAACTGCACAAAACTTTCTTTCGGTAAATAAATTTCGCCCCGTACTTCTGCCGTTACATTTTCACGTAGTCGCAAAGGAATCGCTGCGATAGCTCGCACATTTTCTGTCACATCTTCGCCGACCATCCCGTCGCCTCGCGTCGCTGCTTGGACTAGTAGTCCATCTTCATAGCGCAAAACAATTGCCAGGCCATCAATTTTCATCTCCGCAAAATAATCGAATTCCTGACTGGCTAGTTGACTAACACGTTGATCGAACGCTTTTAACTCTTCCAAATCAAAGGCATTATCCAAAGAAAGCATCTGGCTTGAATGCTCGATCTTTTGAAAACCTGAGATTAGTTCATCACCGACTCTTTGAGTAGGTGAATCTTGTTTAACTAATTCTGGAAAGAGTTGTTCTAATTCAAGCAACTCACGATAAAGCTTATCGTAATCCGGATCAGAAATAGTCGGTGCATCTAAAACGTAATATTCGTGGCTATACTGATTTAAATCAGCAACCAGTTCATTTACTCTTGCTTGTGCTTTTTTAAAGTTCATTGATTCGCTCATTTCTTTCCCTCAAATCTACTCTTTTATTTAAATCAGTTCGTAACTTTTTCAATCGGAGCAAAGGATGCTAGTAAAGATTTAATCCCTTCAGCAGGAAACGCAATATCTAATTGCATATCTTTTGCTTCACCTTTAATTTGAATAATTGTTCCTGTTCCCCATTTTTTATGGGAGACTTTATCGCCAACTTGCCAGGCAACTTTTTCAGCGCCGACCCCAGCATTTTTTGATCTTTTCGTTTCAATAGTGGAACGACTACCCGCTCTAGGACTGACTGCTCGTGAACCTATATTTGTCCGTCTTCTAAATGGATTATTATAGTTCCCAGTTGTATAGCTTGGTGAATCAGCTCTTTCAACCTCAATAACTTCCTCATCCAATTCTTTGATAAAGGGTGAATTCGGATTGTATTGACGACGTCCATACAACATTCTTGACGAAGCGTTGGTTAAGAACAATTTTTTCTCTGCGCGAGTAATTCCGACATAGGCCAATCTGCGTTCTTCTTCCAAATCATCTTCATCTGAATCTTGACGAATGAGTGGGAAGATATTCTCTTCCACTCCAATAATAAACACATGAGGAAACTCTAAACCTTTGGCCGAATGAAGTGTCATTAACGTAACTTCACTTGTCTCTTCTTCAATATCATCCGTTGGTGCAATCAATGATAAATCTGTTAAAAACTCCAACAATGATGAATCTTCTGTTTCTGCCCGATCAAAATTCTGTGTAATCGAATAAAACTCTTCCAAGTTTTCAATTCTTGCTTCAGCTTCTAGTGTATTATCTTTCTTCAATGCATCTAAATAACCAGATTTATCCAAGACACTTTCTACTAAATCTGTAATTGTGAGGAATTCGGTCATTTTTCTAAAATCTTGAATCATATGTGCAAAGCCCTCTAAATTATTTGCTGCACGCGCTGATAAATTCGTGTTTTGTGCTTGTAAGGCCGCTTCATAAAGTGAGACATCATTCATTTCAGCAATCTCGGTTAGCTTATCGATTGTTGCGGCGCCAATTCCACGTTTCGGTTCATTCACCACACGTCTGAAACTTAAATCATCCGCTGGATTCACGATTAACGTTAAATAAGCCATCAAGTCGAGAATCTCTTTTCGAGCGTAATAGCCTGTTCCACCGATAATTTGGAAAGGAATGTCTCTTTTAATAAAAGTTTCTTCCATCACTCGTGACATAGCGTTCGTACGGTACAGCACCGCGAAATCATCATAGGTTAACGATAAATCAGCTAACATTAATTTTTTAATTTGCTCAGCAACATATTCTGTTTCTGCGTACTCGTCATTTGCGAAATAAACCGTAATCTTTTCACCCGCATGATTATCGGTCCACAGCTTCTTCTCTTTACGATTCACGTTATTTTGAATGACCGTATTCGCTGCTTGTAGGATATTCTTTGTTGAACGATAGTTTTGTTCTAGGAAAATACTTTTGGCATTTGGATAGTCTTTTTCAAAATCTAAAATATTACTCATATCCGCTCCACGCCAGCCATAAATACTCTGGTCCGCATCTCCTACAACACACACATTATTAAAGCGTTGGCCTAGTAACTGAACTAGCTGGTACTGTGCATGGTTGGTATCTTGATACTCATCCACATGAATATACTGAAACTTTCTTTGGTAATAAGCAAGTACTTGTTCATTCTCCTGAAACAAACGAACAGTCAACATAATTAAGTCATCAAAATCTAATGTTTCTGCTTTGCGTAATTCTTGTTGATATTCTAAATAACATTTTGCGACCGTTTTTTGCCAAAAAGTTGTTGCATTTTTAGCATATTCTTTATCACTAATCAGTTCGTTCTTTGCTTGACTAACTTCTGAGATAATCGCATTTACTGGAAACTTCTTCGTATCTAAGTTTAATTGTTTCAATACACGATTCATTAAGGTTTTTTGTTCACTTGAGGCAGCAATTGTAAAATTTTGGCTGTAACCAATCTGATCTATTTCTCTTCGCAGTATGCGGACACACATTGAGTGAAAGGTAGACACCCAGACATCAGCTCCACCATCCTGAACTAAATCATTCACACGGATTTTCATTTCACTAGCTGCCTTATTTGTAAAGGTAATGGCTAAAATATTCCAAGGATTTACTTTCTTTTCATGAATTAAATAGGCTATTCGGTGGGTAAGTACTCTCGTTTTTCCAGAGCCTGCTCCCGCCATAATTAAAAGTGGGCCCTCTGTTGTTTTGACCGCTTCTTTTTGTCTTTTATTTAATCCTACTAAAATATCTTGAGGTTGGTTCACGCTATCAATTCCTTTCACTTTTGTCTTGCGACACTCTCACAGTATACCTAAAATATAGCGAGTATTCTAGCTCTACAGTACTTCTGCTACTTATCTTTGGCAAATAAAAAGTTATGCTTCAGTGTTGTTT
>CAYROB010000175.1:0-3111 GCA_964425775.1 uncultured Carnobacteriaceae bacterium | reverse complement strand
AATTAGACAAAGCACAAGGTTTAGCCGATCAGGTTGAGCAAGAAGCAAGAGAGAAAGAAGAAGAATTAGAGCTAGCTTATCAGCGCAACATCGAGACGCTAGCCCGTTCTGAAAAAGCGTTGAAACAAGAATCACAGCGTGAGCGTGACGAAATTTTAAAACTTGCTGAGGAACGTAGTAAGTTAATTATGGAACAAACTGAACTAGAAATTGAGAAACAACGAACAGCCATGTTAATGGAATTAGAAGATTATGTCCTTGAAACTGCAGTTAGCGTAGCAGAACGCACACTTGAGAACTATGCCTATGATGAAGCAGAAATATATAAATCTTTAGAGGCAGAATTGGAGCAGATGCATAATGAGACTAACTAGGCAATACGCTTATGGTTTTTTAGCATCTGTACCGACGGAGGATAAGCTTACGATGTATTACGAACTTCAGAGACTCAGCGAAGTATTAGCTGAGTTAGAAGGATACGTAGCAGTGGTTGAGTTTATTCCTGAAGAAATGGAAAAGTTAGGCGAACTATTAGGTGATGATTTTCACCCATTAGCGATTAACTTTTTAAGAGTACTTGCTCAAGATAGCTTGCTCAATCGACTCGATACAATCGTTGAAGATTATCGTTTTGGACTTGTGGAAGCAGGATTGCTAGTAGAAGTGAAAGTTTCTAGCGCCGCTCCAGTAAGTGCAGCGTTTAAAGAGAAAATTGCGCAACTCATTCAAGAAAATTGGACAACAGATTATATATTAAATTTCACGGTAGATAGTGATTTAATCGGTGGTGTTCGATTGGAAGCAAACAATGCCGTAATCGATACGACTTTCCGATCACGCATCAACCAGATTTTAAGAGAGGTGTAGTATGTCTCAAAAGAATGAACAAATTATTCAGAAAATTAAAGAGCGAATTCAACAAATTGACTGGGAATTTAATGACCTAGATACCGGAGTTGTACTAACAGTAGGTGATGGGATTGCTTTTGTTAGAGGACTACGCGATGTTCAATCCAACGAATTAATTCGTTTTGAAGATGGAACATTAGGACTTGCATTAAACCTGGAAGAAAACCAAGTTGGGGTTATTTTACTTGGTGGCGATGAGAACATCAGTGAAAACGACAAGGCTTATCGAACAAAGGAAATTATTCAAGTTCCGGTTGGCGATGAGTTATTAGGTCGAGTCATTAATCCATTAGGTGAAGCCCTAGATGGACGTGGCAAGATTGAAGCAACAGAAATGCGTAACATTGAGCGACCAGCACCTGGCGTTATGACCAGACGAAGTGTTGACCAGCCATTGTTTACAGGAATCAAGATTATTGACTCAATGATTCCGATTGGAAAAGGCCAGCGAGAGTTAATTATCGGTGACCGTCAGTCAGGAAAAACAAGTATTGCGATTAACACGATTTTGAACCAACGTGATCAAAATGTGAAGTGTATTTATGTGGCAATCGGTCAAAAATCATCAACTGTTGTAGAAGTTACACAAAAATTACGCGAAGAAGGCGCGCTTGACTATACAGTAGTTATTAACAGTCCAGCGAACGACTCTTCAGCACTACAATACATTGCGCCGTATGCAGGAACAGCAATTGGTGAGTATTGGATGGACCAAGGAGAAGACGTGTTGGTCATTTATGATGACTTGTCAAAACACGCGGTAGCATACCGTACCATCTCACTCTTACTAAAACGTCCATCAGGTCGTGAAGCATATCCAGGAGACGTATTCTACTTACACTCACGTCTACTAGAGCGTTCAGCCCAGCTGAATGAAGAAAATGGTGGCGGCTCGATGACTGCATTACCGATTGTTGAAACACAAATCGGAGATATTAGTGCGTATATTCCAACCAACGTTATTTCGATTACGGATGGACAGTTATTCTTAGATACTGAAATGTTTAACGCCGGTAACCGACCAGCGGTAGACAGTGGATTCTCTGTTTCCCGAGTAGGATCAGCTGCTCAAACAGATGCCATGAAAGATGTATCAGGATCATTGAAGCTAGAACTTGCAACGTATGAAGAACTAGAGTCATTCTCTCAGTTCAGTACGGAAGTTGATCCAGAAACACAAAGTGTAATCGACCATGGAATGCGCTTAGTTGAGCTATTGAAACAACCAGCTTACCAGGCAATTAGCCATGAATTAATTATCTTAAGTTTGTACTTAGGAAAATATGGTTGGTTAGACAAATTGGAGATTGACAAAGTACTTGAGTTCGAATCATATATGCACCGTCAATTCCAAGAAAACTATTCAGACTTATTAGCACGAATCGCCGAAGATTATGAATTAACAGACGAAATAAAAGAAGATATTGAGGAAGCAATGTCTAAGATTTACGAAGAATTTACGGTGATGTGATATGGCAGAGAACATTAAAACGATTCAACTACGACTAAATTCGGTCAACAAAATCTCAAAGATTACCAATGCGATGAAATTGGTTTCGATGAGTAAGTTGATGAATTATCAAAGACGAATCAAAGGCCTCGACAAATTAGCCGATGAATTCGATAAGCTTCAAACAGAAACATATGAAAATGGTCGAGGGTTGCCAGTACTAGCCATTGCCTTTGCAACGGATTTAGGCTTGGCTTCTCTTTATAATAAGACAATTCAACGATCAGTTGATAAGTTAGCGCCAGATGCAGTGATGTGGATCGGAAATCAGGGATACGAGCGATATCATAAGAATCCGGACATCAAGTTAGTCAACGACAAAATGTCGAGTGATAACTTAATCCTGTCTGATCTATACGATGAGGTCACAGAACTCATGCAAGATTATCAACTAAAAATAGCGATTCCTGAAATGGATAGCGATACGCTAGTTGTTAGGTGGAAAGAATTAAACAAGCAGCTTTACAAGTCGGATTCGATTGTTTATGAACCGGACTATAAATCAGCAAACCAGCGTTACCAAGAACTCTTTACATTTATGACGTTGAATCAATCGTACTACCAGTCAAAATACACAGAGAACTTAACGCGTCGGATTGCGATGGAGCAAGCCACAGACAATGCGAATGACATGCGCGAAGAATTAACGAATCGTTATAACCAGATACGTCAAGAAGAAATTACTCAAGAAA
>CAYROB010000174.1:0-3113 GCA_964425775.1 uncultured Carnobacteriaceae bacterium | reverse complement strand
GCACCTGTTTTATTAGTCGTCTTGTTCTCATTTATGGATGTGGAATCCATTCTCTATTCACGCTTATCCATATCAGGGTTTACTTTAGAAAATTATACGAATGTCCTAACCAATCCAGGTACACTTAATCCTTTCATAACAAGTTTCTTATTCTCAGCAGGAGCAATTGCTTTTTCCATATTGTTCATGCTACTAGTTGTACGGCTAATTATGAAGAATAAAGAGAGTATTTTTTATCAAACGATTGAATACCTAATTTATATACCATGGTTATTGCCTGGAATTTTAATGGCACTTGGACTAATAATGGCATATAGTGCACCTTCAGCATTAATTTTTGGGAATGCAGCGATTGGAAGTCTCTGGATTTTACCCGTGGCTTATGTCATTACATCCATACCTTCTATTCTACGGTATATGAAGTCGGCTTATTATGCTTTTGACAACGATTTAGAAGAGGCATCTCAGATATTAGGTGCATCATCCATTCGAACCTATTTCCAGGTCATATTACCGGCTTTAATTCCTACAGCCCTTGCGCTCTTTGCTTTGAACTTTAATGAAAAAATGTCTGAGTATGACTTGTCAGCTCTGTTACATCAGCCAGCACATCGTACAATTGGAATACTCATTTACTCAAATACAGATCCTAGCGCGTCAATTGATGCAGTAGCAACCAACTTGGTCTATTCTGTTATTTTAATGGGAATTAGTGCCCTAGTACTTTACCTTGTCTATGGAAAAGGAATGGATCGGGCAGACCGGAAAAGTGGATTATAGAAAAGAGAGTTGATTTGAATGAATAAAAATATTTATCAATTAAAAGAAGAATTACCTTTTTTAATCATGGCTCATCGTGGTTTTTGGGGCGGAAATATAATTGAAAATACGCGGAGTGCTTCGATTCTTGCAAGTAAAGCAGGAGCTGAAATAGTCGAAATTGATATTAGTGTATCAGCAGATGGAGAATATTATTTATTCCATAGTTTTAGTGAGAAGCGTTTATTGGGTACTGATAAGCAATTTCATGAACGGAGCTCTGCGGAGCTAGATAAAACAATCCTTATGAACTCTATCGGTGAGCCATCTGGTTTTTATTTAGAGAAACTAGAGGATTACTTAGAGTGGCTACCAGAAGACTTATTTGTGAATATAGACCGTTCTTGGTTTTACTGGCAGGACCCTCACTTCTTTAAGGTTTTAAATGAATCTGGAAAAGCAGATCAATTCTTCTTGAAATCTCCAGCTGGTGAAAAGTGGTTGGATTTATTGAGTGATAGGGGGCCAAGTTTACCTTTTGTCGTGTTGGCGCGTCAGCCAGCAGATGTAGAAAATGTAATAAATGATTATCCTGAAATTAACTTAGTTGGTATTGAATTACTGCCAACAAAAGCGGAGGATTTAATCTTAAGTTCGGATTGGTTAGATAAAATGCGTAAAAACAATATCTTACTTTTGGTAAATTCAATTAATTTAGGAATGAATCCTAATTTGTTTTTATCAACAGATGATAATATTGCTTTCCTAGAAGGTGTGGCGGATTCTTGGGATCGTATTCTTACCTTTAAACCCGATATTATTCAAACGGATTGGCCGAACTTTTTGTCTGAATATCGTGATAAAATTAAATAAAAAAATTGTGGAAACAGGAAATCCCTTCAATGTAGATACTTGAGAAAGTAAAACTATTTGAAGGGTTTTTTAACATATTGTGGGGTTTTATGTTGGAGGAGATAGTACGTCATACAAACATTTTATTTTTGATATGGGGAATGTCTTAGTAGATTTTAATCCAAAGTATATTTTGTCAATGTATTTTGAAAGTGTTAACCAGATTAATTATTATTATGAACTGTATTTTAAAAGTGGTCTGTGGTCGAAACTTGATAATGGGGATGTTGATTTTGAAGACCTGATTGAAGAGGTTCAGCAATCAAACACAAAAGATAAAGAGGTCGTCACTAATTTTCTAGAAACTTGGCATCAACATAATTGGGAAAGAAAAGAAATGACAAAGATTGTTAAGCAGCTGTCAGATAGAGGGTATACGATTCATCTTTGTTCAAATGCAGCAAATAGTTTTTATAGCTATATTGAAGAATATGAAGTTTTTGAATACTTTGATAGTCTTACAATTTCTGCAACTCATAAGATTTCAAAACCAAAGTCCAGAATCTATGAAATTGTTTTAGAGGAAAATAATCTTAATGCAAATGATTGCTTGTTTATTGATGATTTAGGAGTAAATATCAAAGCTGCTGAAGAATTGGGAATTGATGGGTATCTGTATAACGGCAATGAATTAATGTTTAAGGAGTTTTTAAGCAATTTGAATATATTGTAAAGTGTTTCCTTTTGTTTAATTCTGCTATAATTAAACTAAGGAAGTGATTTAATGGAAAATAAAAAAGACAAGCATTCAATAAAAAATATGGTTCAGTTATCTCTGGGGGAGGAAATAGGGAATGTTATCACTCACGGAATAATGGCTTTAACCTTTTTGTTTTTATTGCCATTTTCAGCCGTTTACTCGTACATCCAGGGTGGGACTCTACTCGCCGTTGGAACAAGTATCTTTGTTATTTGTATCTTTTTGATGTTGTTAGTTTCGACACTCTATCATTCGATGGCGTTTGGTACGAAGCACAAGGTGGTCTTTCGGATTTTAGACCATATTTTTATTTATTTTGCAATTGCCGGTAGTTATACGCCAATTGCCTTATACTTAATTGGTGGTTGGAAAGCAGCGGTAATCTTAGTCATTCAATGGAGCTGTGTTCTCTTTGGTATTTTTTACAAAGCTGTTGTTCGAAAGGAATACCCTAAACTCAGTTTGCTCATGTATATGACAATGGGCTGGGTAGCTGTTCTGTTTATACCAACGTTAATTCAAAATGCACAACCCATTTTTATCGCATTAATTGTCTTAGGTGGTATTTTTTATTCAATCGGAGCTTACTTTTACACACGAAAGAAAAAATGGGCGCATATGATCTGGCATTTATTCATAAATGCTGCATCAATTACTCACTATATTGCGATTGTTTTTTACATTGTTTAAACCTGAATAATTCATACCTCCAACTTTAGAGGCGTTTTTCTTTTTTCAATCG
>CAYROB010000173.1:0-3140 GCA_964425775.1 uncultured Carnobacteriaceae bacterium | reverse complement strand
TTTAAAGACTTATTTTATTAACACTTTCGCCAATGATTCGCACTTCTCGCTCTAATTCTACATCGAATAAGTCTAAAATAACTTCTTGAATGTGTTCAATTAACTCGATATAGTCTGTTGCGGTTGCTTTATTTATGTTTACAATAAAGCCTGCGTGTTTCATAGAAATTTGTGCACCACCCCAAGTTAATCCTTGAAGATTTGCATCTTGGATTAATTTCCCTGTAAAGTGTCCCACTGGGCGTTTAAAAACTGATCCGCATGACGGGTATTCAAGCGGCTGTTTTGAAGTTCTCAAGAACGTTAATTCGTCCATTCGCTCTTTAATTTTTTCTTGTTTGCCATTTTTCAATTTAAACGTGACATCTAAGACAATATCACCCGTTTCTTGCAAGATACTGTTTCGATAAGTAAAGGCCAGCTCTTCATTCTTCGCTTCGTAAACCTTGCCTTCCCGCGTTAAAAGAGTCACCTTTTCAATCACATCTTTTACTTCACCTTCATAAGCACCGGCATTCATATAAACAGCTCCACCTGTACTACCAGGAATCCCACAGGCAAACTCAAGTCCTGTTAATTCATGATCATAGGCTATTTGGCTCACTTCGATAATCGGAGCACCCGCTTCAACCACCATTGTTGTCCCATCTACATGGATATTGTTTAATTCAGTCAAGATAACCGTTATTCCACGAATTCCTCCATCACGAACGATAAGGTTACTCGCATTCCCAAGAATGGTTAAAGGATAATCTTTGTTCTTTACCCAATCAATGATTATCTCAACTTCCTCAATTGTTTTCGGGAAGAAAAGCAAATCTGCTGGGCCACCTGTTTCAGTATAAGTATATTTCGATAACGGTTCATTTTCTTTGATGATTAAATCTGGATGTTTTGTTAATAATTCAGTATAGTCCACTCGATTCTTTCCTTTCAGCAATTGAATGCATCCTTAATCCCAAGCATTTTAGCGTATCTATAATAACATGAAAGGAATAGGAAATGTAGTCATTTTTATTTTATAACGTTTTCATTCTTATAAGTATCGCATTTTAGTTGTCCCAAGCTTTTCCATCTAATAATTGATTGCTTAAAAAAACACCTACTTAATTTTTAAGCAAGTGTTTTTAAATATTTTTCTAATTTGAAACTGAATCTGATCCAGAAGAATCCGTTCCACTTTCAGCCAACAGATCGTCTTCAACGACATAATCCACTTCAATCATTCGCTCTTCATCAATATTCAATAGCACACTATAGATTCGTCCATTTTGAATATCGCTTGTCGTTAGTACATAATCGTTCACACGAATCGAAACTCTCTCATTTACATCTGGAACGTAGCCAATATGGTGAATGATATAACCTGCAATCGTATCTACTTCATCAAATTCTAAATTCGCTTTAAAATAGTGATTAAAATCATCAATCGCTATCGCACCATTGATAAAATAATTAAAATCATCAATGACTCGTATATCGCCGAGTGTGGTCACATCTGATTCATCATCAATTTCACCAACAATTTCTTCTAACAAGTCTTCCATCGTGACAATTCCTTCGACTCCACCATATTCATCAATTAAGATGGCCATATGCTGTTGTTCCCGTTGAAACTCAATCAGCAAATCATCGGTATAAATTGTAGAAGGGACAAACATAGGTGCATTCGCAATCTCCATTAAATCAATTTTTTCAAAACCAAACTTACTCGCTTCTTTCAACAAGCTCTTAACATGTAAAATCCCAATCACGTTATCTTTATCTTCTTTATAAATTGGGATTCTAGAATAAGGGCTATCAATAATGATATTTAAATTATCTTCATAAGCATCATCAATATCCAACATAATTGTGTCTGTACGTGGCACCATAACCCCACGAGCAACCATTGTATCTAAGGATAAGACACCTTCCATCATGTCTAATTCATCCATATCAAAACTACCACTTTGACGACTTTCCTCAATAATTACACGCATTTCTTCACGAGTGAATTTCTCTTCTTCTTCAGTAAAATCAATCGGAACAATTCGTTGAAGTAAACCAGTGGAAGCAGATAATAACCAGATGAACGGCTTGAAAATCTTTTGCGTAAATGAAATAACACCACTCGTAGACATCGCAATCGTTTCTGGCATTTGTAAAGCCACTTGCTTTGGAAATAATTCACCAAATACTAAAGTAAAATACGCCAAAATAAGTGTAACTACCAGCGTCGCTACAGTTTGAGCGCCCGCAAAACTTGGTAATATATCAGCAAATGCAATCGCAAAACTGGTCGCCGCCTGCGCACTGGATAGGAAACCAGCAAATGTAATAGCTACTTGAATCGTTGCTAAGAAGTTATCACTCTCTTCTAATAAAGCTAGTACACGTTTGGCCTTTCTATCGCCTTCTTCTGCTAATCGTCGAATTTTCGAATTGTTAATTGATACAAATGCGATCTCTGCTGAAGCAAAAAAAGCATTTACAAAGGTCAAAATAATAATGATGAACAATTCTGTATATAGGGTACTCCCGGATGAATCCATGTCTCAACTCTCTCCTTAATAATCTAAAAACGCTCTATTTTTATCTATCAGTAATTATAGAAAAAGGGTTTAGTTATCAAATAACTAAACCACTTTTTCAATTACTATCTATTATAATTCAAATCCTTAAACTTGTGTACCTTTTTTCTGGTATTTTGCAGCAAAGCCTGATTTACGTAGAATAAATTTAGCAATTTCTACAAAGGCTACAATACTGAATGAAGCTAAAGCGACAACAATCCAACCTGTTGCATCAACTGGAAGTGTTACGTCAAAGAAGTCATTAATTCCTGGAATTAAGATTACTCCGTAAAGTAACACACCTGATAGTAATGATGCGCCATTTAAATACTTGTTGTTAAATGGATTTGAACTAAATAGCGATCCAAAGATTGATTTCACGTTAAATGCGTGGAATAACTGAATCGTACCTAATGTCGCAAATGCCATTGTTTCGGCCATGTTAATAACCATTGCTGTCTCAGGATCTAACCCTAATGCAGGCGCATATTGGAAACGAGCATACCAGTAAACGAATAATGTCGTTGCTCCTTCAAGCACACCTTGGTAACCAATACTTGGTAAAACACCATTTGCTAGGAAACT
>CAYROB010000172.1:0-3323 GCA_964425775.1 uncultured Carnobacteriaceae bacterium | reverse complement strand
CGAAAAACTTACTGGCTCTTGCCCGTTATAGACCAGTCGTTTATAAATTTCATCCGCGATAATCAAGACATCATTTGCCACCGCCCATTCGCCAATTTTTTGCAGCTCTTCTCTGGAATAAACTGCACCGGATGGGTTTGACGGTGAATTAATAACAATCGCCACTGTTTTATCGGTATAAACAGCCTCTAAATCTTCCACTGTTATTTTGTATTGATCCTCTTGCTTCCCTTTAACAAACACAGGCTTTCCACCCGCCATTTTAACTTGTTCCGAAAAACTTACCCAATAAGGAACAGGTAAAATTACTTCATCTTCTGGGTCAATCAGCACTTGGAAAAGAGTGAATAAAACATTTTTCACACCCGAGCCAACAAAGACTTGGTTAGCTTGATAAAAATTAATATCTTCCTCGGCATATTTATTGGCTATTGTTTCCCGGAGTTTGATTACGCCATTAACGGCAGTATAATGATCGACATTGTGCTCTTCAATTGCTTGAATCGCAGCATCTGCGATATATTTTGGTGTTGGAAAATCAGATTCTCCAACTGTTAGCGAAATCACATCAATCCCTTGGGCCTTTAAATCATTTGCTTTTTGTGAAGCCGCCAAAGTTGCTGATGCTGATACGTTCTCGATTCTTTTAGATAGTTTCATGCTATCCACTCCCTTGTATAATTTGTTTAACATTCTATCATGAGTTTTCGATTAATAAAATATTAACGTACAATTAGTATATCATTTAATACAAAACGTGTACACTGATAAATATAATTGTTGATAGTCTAACAGCCCGATCAAATGATTCAACCGGGCTGTCATTTCAGCAGTCTTAAGAATTATTCATTCAACTGCTTATTAATTTGAAAATGAATTTAGAATCTGAATTCCTATGTTATACGTATGATCCGCTAATCGTTCTAAATTACTTAGAGCTTCCAAGAAAATAATTCCTGATCCTGGGTCAACCTTCCCTCTATTTAAGCGGTCTAAGTGAATTTTCCGGTTATCTGCATCAAGTGCATTAATTGTTTTTTCTAGGTCAACAATTTCAGCAGCTTTATCTTGATCAGTAAATTCCAAAGCGTCTTTCGCAAGTTCTACCATTTTAATTGAATTGTCAAACATGACATTCAAACCTGCTGATGATTCTTCCGCAAATGTAATCTCATTTTTATCTAAATACTGCGTAATTTCTTTTAGGTTATCTACATGGTCACCTATTCGCTCTAAATCATTAACAATATACATTAATCGGTTAACTTCACTATGCTGGTCATCCGACATAATACGGTTAGAAAGTGCTAATAAATAATTGGTGATTTCTTTATCGAAAGTATTGATCATCTTTTCTCTTTCCTCTAACTTATCTACCAAGGACAGATCAACATTCACAACGGCTTTCTGTGCATCACGTAAATTTCTTAAAACAAGATTCGTCATTCGTACCGCTTCTTTATTGGCTTGACCAATTGCCAGTGCTGGTGTCTTATCAGCAAGTCTTACATCTAAGTACTGAGTACCTGGTTCTTTTTTAACCTGATCGTCTGGAATTAGTCGATCGACAAAGCCAACAATATATTTGATAAATGGTAATTGAATTAACACACTGATCACATTAAACAACGTGTGCGAGTTTGCTATCTGACGTGCGACGTTATCCGGTGATACGGCAAGAACGAAACTTTGGATTGGTTTTTGTAAAAATAGCATGAAAATAACGGCACCAATTAGGTTAATTAATAAGTTTAAGTAAGCAGCCTTCTTAGCATTTTTATTAGAACCGATACTTGACATTAAACCCGTAGTTGTCGTTCCCATGTTATTTCCTAATAAAATCGGGAATGCTCTACTAATATCAATCAAGCCACCAGTACCAAGTGCTTGTAGCAAACCTACCGAAGCACTACTACTTTGAACAACGGTCGTAAAGCCAAATCCAACTAAAATAGCCAAGATTGGATTACTCAAGCTCGCCATAAACTCTCCAAATTGTGGGTAGATTGAGAGTAAGACTAGCCCGCCACCCATCATATCCATTCCAATAAACAAGATACCTACTCCTGTAAGGATAGAAGCCATGTTATTTACTCGTTCATTTGAAACAAATAGGGATAGTGCGACCCCAATAATTACAGCAATCGGTGCATATTCCGTAATATTGAAAGCAATCAACTGACTGGTGATGGTTGTACCAATATTGGCTCCCATTAGCACACCCGTTGCTTGAGTCAAGTTCATCATACCCGCATTTACAAAACTAATAACCATGACTGAAGTACCACTACTACTTTGCAGCAACATCGTAACTAATGCACCAATAATGACACTCATCACGACATTTTTAGTTAATGCATAAATAATATTTTGCAGTCTACTTCCGGCCGTTTTCTGGAGATTCTCACTAATCATGTTCATCCCGAATAAAAACAGACCTAATCCACCTAATACCGATGTTATTATTTCCATATGTTCCTCCTACGACACTTAATTCCTCACGTTCCCTCTTTGAGCTAGTGTCTCAATATAATTTCATTTTGCTATACTGATATAATCTTTCTCTATTGCCTTTGTCCATCGACGATCTTACTTAATAAAATGTTCCTATAAATTGCAGAACAAAACAAAAAAAGACATGATAGCTTGTTGCACTCCTATCTCCGCCAGATACAGCTGGTGAAGATCCATGTCTAGTAATAATTGTAGCATAAAAAAAGAAATATACATTTCTTGAAATGAAACTGAAAGAAAATTACCGCATAAAAACCTTCCTACTATGAGCAAGGAAATAACCCAGATTGTATCCTTGGTTTAAACAATCCAGTTTGTTTAGATATTTGTAGTTGGCTTTAGAGCTTAAGACTTAATTATTAGTATAGTAAACCAACTCTACAGCATCGAACTGTTTTTTTCAATCTCATTTGTTGTAATCTTATTGAAATATTTGAGATATTATTTTACTCTCCATGAAAAAAGTGCTGATGAACTGATTCACCAGCACTTTCCATTATAAAGACTCCTTTTTTGAGCTAGAGCCGCTCAACAGCATAGCCTTCTTTTTCTAAAACTTCAATAGTCTTATCGCCTGTTTCATCCGCTGTTTGTATTGTAATTTCTATTTGCCCATCGATCCGATGCACAAAAATGTGCGATAAACTAATTCCCGCGTCGGCCAAGGTCTGTGTTATGTGGGCAACAATCCCAATGCGATCTTCGTCAATTAAAATTAAAAAGCGTGATCCTGAGTTGTTATAGCCTGTTGATTCAATTAATGCTTTGAAAATATCTTTGTACGTCACAATCCCGACAATATGCTTCTG
>CAYROB010000171.1:2977-3334 GCA_964425775.1 uncultured Carnobacteriaceae bacterium | reverse complement strand
CTATTTCTTAAGCTACGCATCGGTGCAGTCGGAAGTTTTTGATCTTCAAAAAAATTATCTTCTGCAAGTGGGCTTGCACCAAATAAATAGACAATTAACCATTGATATCTTAAAAAATTACTCGCAAATTTTAAATAGAGTTCATCCCGGAATGCTTCAAGTGTTGAAAATTCATCCTGGATTTCAAAAAACTTTTGTAAAAACTCATCATTAAATGAATAATTAATATGAATGCCATTAATATGCTGTCTTTTTCTACCATATTTCGCCGCAGTATAGAGACGATATTGATTTAACGAGGAATTTGATGTCTGAGCGATCTGAATATCTTCATCAGCTTCGGGTGTCTTGCAAGGG
>CAYROB010000171.1:0-2967 GCA_964425775.1 uncultured Carnobacteriaceae bacterium | reverse complement strand
CATCCGCTGGTAAATTTTTAACTAATACATACTGTAATGTTTGCAAATATTTGTGAGCTTTTAAATACGGTGCTAACGGCGGTGTGATGAGTTCAGGCATTGCCTCTCCATAATCATTCTGAATGTAAGGATGTGCTTCATGGCATCCTAATGATTTTGGATGATTCGTCATTGCTAAATCAACTGGCAACGCCACTCTTAATCCCTCTTTCTCCAACCCCATGTTTCCACTCATGAATAGTTCAACTAAATTGTTATCCTTTATATCTTTTAATAAATTCATTCCTTCCACCCCAATTCATTTCAATTTTGTGTAAAAAAAGAAAACACCTAGCAATAATCTCGCAGTGTTTTCTTCTTCCTACTATCTATAAAGCTCTTTCGAGTACATTTTCTTTTACAAAATCTTCCAAGTAAAACTCAGCTAATTCTCGTGCTTCTTTCATATCTTCACTCGCATATAAATTAACTTTCTTAATTCCATTCGGTGCTACCGATAAAATTCTTAATCGCTTAAAGTTCTTTGTAATGGTAATTCTTAATTTAGGCGCAGTCATTGTATCACCTTGAGTGGTTAAACTTCTCTCATACTGAAAATTCCCATTCGGTGTTTCAGTAAATGCATTATCTCTTAACGTATATCTCTTCGCATCTGGATGAACACGATATTGAACCTTGCTACCCTCGATTGAGGCTTCATTCGACTGACTCATGTAAAAAAACTCCCTTTCAAAGTATAATCATTAGTATTATAGCACAAATGAACAAACGTTTTCATCTATCAACTAAGGTTATGCTAGTTATTTTGCCTAGGCTGCAAATTTCGCTAATAAAGTAATAACCGCATCTATTTCTTCCAAAGTATTTTCTGGCCCGAAACTGAAGCGAATTGTATGAGTAACTTCAGATGCATCATCCCCGTAAACGCTTGTTAAAACATGGCTTGCTTCTAAGCTGCCTGCTGAACAAGCTGAACCAGCCGATACTGCCACTCCATTTAAATCTAATTGAATTAGCAACATATCTGACCGTACATCTGGAAAAGAAACACTTAAAATATGGGGGACCGCTTCTTTAATCGATCCGTTAATTGAATGGGCGATTTCATTTGTTTTTAACCCTTTTATAAACGTGGTTTTTAAATCTAGCAAATGATTATAACGTGTTTTCTTTTCGCTCAAATTCAATTCAATCGCTTTTGCAAAGCCTATAATTGCAGGGACATTCTCTGTCCCTGCTCGTTGACTACTTTCTTGCGCACCACCAAGAATTAAACTTGGAACATTTAATCCTTCTCGAATATAGAGAAAACCAATCCCTTTAGGACCATTCATCTTGTGGGCTGAGACACTTAGCAAGTCGACTTTTAATTGTTCAACATCGATGTCTAAAACACCATAAGCCTGTACAGCGTCAGTATGAAAATAAATTTGCTGCTCTAATGAATCGAGGTATTCACCAATTGCTTGAATTGGCTGAATTGATCCAAGTTCATTATTTGCATAAATAACGGATATTAAAATTGTATCAGGTCGTATTGCTGCTTGAACTTGTGTTAAAGTGACTTGTCCTTGCTTATCAACCGGTAAATAAGTCACCTCAAACCCTTTTCCTTCTAAATATTTCAGTGGTTCTAAAACTGCTGGATGCTCTATTGTTGTTGAGATAATATGTTTTCCTTTATCTGCATAAGCTTCAGCGGTTTTGATTAATGCCATATTATCACTTTCTGTTCCACCACTTGTGATAATAATTTCCTGTGCGGAAGCATTGATACTTTTCGCCATCGTTTCTCGTGCTTGTTCAATTAAGACCCGATTTTTCTTGCCAATTTGATGAATGCTCGAAGCATTCCCATAATTTTCTTTTAAAGCTTGTGTCATTACACCAACGACTTCTTCAGCCATTGGTGTGGTTGACGCATGATCAAAATAAATAATATCTCTCACTTAAATCCTTCCTTTACTGGAAATAACATCTCTAAGACTTTTAAAGTCAGGCGACGTCCTTTCCCTTTAGTCACATATGCGTGCATATTCATTGCCGGATTGAAGTTCGCTTCAATACAAGAATAACCCGGGTTTTCTTTAGTACTTGCCTGTTGATAATCCGGAATAATTAAATCAATTCCCGTTACCTTAACATCCAATGCTTTCGCAATTCCTACCGCGATTTCATTGTAGCTTTCATGCATCTCATCTGTGAAATCAATCGAATCGCCACCAGTTGAGATATTGGAATTCTCTCGCAAATAAACTATTTCGTTTTCTTTTGGAACAGAATCAAAAGCAAATCCTTGTTCATTTAACATAAGTTTTTCGAGTGAACCTTTTTCAATTCGGGCCAGCGGTGTCCGATGATTTTCACCTCGTAATGGATATTGATTCTTTGCATCAACTAACTGGCTGATAGTCTGTTTTCCATCACCTATTACATTCGCCGGAACACGCAGCAACACTGCTTCTACTTTGTCATTTAAAACAAAGAAGCGATACTCAGTACCACCAATAAACTCTTCAACCAACACTGTATCATCTTCTTTAAAAGCAATCTTCAAAGCTTCTTTGAAACTTTCGATGTCTGGTGAATTTTTGAATACAGAAATACCGATCCCATAATTTGTTGATTTAGGTTTTACAACAATCGCTTGACCTTTGTATTTTCCATAGCTAGCTACTGCTTTTTCAATCGTGTGATATTCCCCACCACTTGGAACTGAATAACCCGCTTCATCTAGAATCTTCTTCGTGACCGTTTTATTCTCCATAATGAAATGAGAAATTGTCGTATCTTTGCTGGTCATATTTCCATTACGCACATATTCTATTTGGCCTTCATAGGTCAACCTTAAAAATTGGTCTGCTCGGTCAATAATCTCTGTTTCAACACCTAATTGCAAAGCATCATGAATCAATAATTGGGTGGATAATTCCATGTCGTCAAAACCATTTAATACATAAGGGCGGT
>CAYROB010000170.1:2648-3364 GCA_964425775.1 uncultured Carnobacteriaceae bacterium | reverse complement strand
TGCTTATTAAAGAACTATCTCTCGCTAAAACGCGTGTACGAACCGTACCTGAAACAGTAACTTTAGAGGAAGCACTCGAATTATTAGAAGAATATGGCTACCGATGTGTACCAATTGTGGATGAATCCGGAAAGCTTTACCGTGGAAACATTTACCGTATGCATATTTACAAACACAAATCAGAAGGAAAAGACATGTCCCTTCCAGTTACACACTTGCTTAAAAATGCAACAAAATATGTTCATACGTATTCATCTTTCTACAGTATTTTCTTCATGATTAAGGACTTACCTTACATTGCTGTACTTGATGAGAATGACCATTTTTACGGGATCTTAACACACAGCGCAATTATTAACTTACTTGAACAGTCTTGGAAGATCAACGCTGGCAGTTATGTGATAACGGTTGCAGCGGCGGGCGAAAAAGGTGACATCGCAGCTATTACTCGCATCATTAACCGTTACAGCGATATTATGAGTTTGATCACTCTTGACGGTGACACGCCAATTAAGCGCGCTATCGTTACTTTAGATCCAAACTTATCAAAAGGACAGCTCGAAAAAATGGCATTGCAACTTGATAAACGTGGTTACCGTGTTGTTCAAGTTGAAGACTTGCGACAACCTTTAAATAATTAGATGATATCAAATAAAAAAAACGGTTTTAGTTGTTAATCTGCGGATTAAACTAAGACCGTTTTTTGCTAATCTTCT
>CAYROB010000170.1:0-2638 GCA_964425775.1 uncultured Carnobacteriaceae bacterium | reverse complement strand
CAAAATAATCTTACCAGCATTCTCATTGTCTTCCATTTGTCGATGTGCTTCCGGTAAATCCCCAAACGAGAGTACCGAATGAATAATTGGCTGGATAATGTCTTCTTCGAAAAATGGCAGAATTACTTTAACAAATTCTTTTGTAAGTTCTGCTTTATATTCATCACTCCTCGGAGTCAGTAGTGTTGCGTGCAAAGAAATTCTTTTTTTCATTAACTCAAACAAAGACAACTTTGCTACTTCCGAACCGCCAAGTGTACCAATTAAAATCCACCGCGCATCAATTGCCGCACTTTTCAAATTCTGCTTCCAATATGAGGCGCCAACAAAATCTAAAATCAGGTCTACTCCGCGCCCGTCCGTTTCTTCTAACACTCTTTCAGCAAAATCTTCTTTTTTATAATTAATGGCCACTTCTGCACCGAGTTCTTTAGCCAATGATAATTTTCTGTCTGAGCCAGCAGTTGCGATGACTTTAGCACCAGCAATTTTGGCACCAGCTAATTGTATCGCAGCAGTTCCTACACCGCTACCTGCAGCATGAATTAAAATGGTTTCCCCTCTTTGAACTTCACCTAGCCAAAACATTGTTTGGTAGGCTGTTAGAAAAACTTCTGCAATTGCGGCACCTTCGATTGATGACATTGAATCTGGAAGGACAATTGCACGATTCGCTGGCATGACCGCATATTCTGCGTAGCTTCCCTGATTCACAATTCCCGCAACCCGGGTGCCCTTTGTCAAACTTGGATAGTTGGGGGATTCTTGCACAACAATCCCACTTACTTCGACTCCTAAAATAGGATAAGGTGACCGTAAATCTTTATTTTCTCGCGTTATGATATCCGTCCGATTAATTGCAGTTGCTTCTACCTTAATTAAAACTTCCTCTTTTGTGGGAATCGGAATTGGTCGCTCGACTAGCTCAAGCTGCTCGATTCCACCAGGTCCTTTAATCGTCCAAGCCTTCATCATACATATTCTCCTTCAAAACATTCATCTTTTTTCCATTGTTTCAGCGAATTTAATTTGTCTGTCTAGTAAAAGCATGAGTGGAATTGTCCCAAACATAACAATTGCGATACTCAGAGCAAAACTTCCGTACAGTGTCCAGAAAATAGCTAGCTGATCTGACAACATTGCAACCATCAACGCTAAGATGAAGCTCATCACTGAGAAAACAATCGTGTTGACTATCATTTTTTTTCTCATTGAATAGTGCTCTTTTACCAGCTTAGAGGCTATCCAGACGGAGAGAATCGTATGGAGTGTTCCAAATATAACATCGTAGATTCCAAATGATGATCTCATATTAGCCAACGCCACCCCTAATACTAATCCGATCGTATACTTCCGATTATACAATGGTAAATGCGCAAACATTTCTGTTAACCGCAGTTGGACAGGCCCATAGGAGGGTAAAAAAATGGCAATCACAAGATAGATTGCCGCAATCATTGAGTTTAGTGTTAATTGTCTTAAAGACTGTTTCATAGATATTTCTTCCTTCTTTTCATTCAAATTAATATAATTATCGTATTTTATTCTAAGCCCAAGCTAATTTTCAGTGCTATATCGACTTCTTCCATCAAGTCGTCTTCTAAATGAGTAATTTTATCAATCAATCGCTGCTTATCAATTGTTCGGATTTGTTCGAGCAAAGCGGCCGAATCTCCCGTTAGTACGGTGTCTTTCCCGATTGAAACATGTGTCGGCACCCTACTTTTACCTATTTTGCTTGTAATTGCTGCAACAATGACTGTTGGACTGTATTTATTTCCGATATTATTTTGTAAGATTAAGACAGGTCTTGTTCCACCTTGTTCCGAACCAATAACAGGGGACAAGTCAGCGTAGTAGACGTCTCCTCTTTTCATCATATCATCCTGGTCCTTTCTCTCTTATTATTTTCACGTAAAATTAATCATCGATTTGATTAAAATCTTCACTTATTTCTAAATTAATTTCAGCCATTTTTTGATAACCCTTCTTCAGATCGATATATTGCTTAGCATATCCTTTTAGTGAATGATTAAGCAAGCGATTCAATACATATTGTTCTGATTTATTTGAGTATTCACTATACTCTTTAATTAACGAATAGTGTTCGGCATCAACTTTCAATGTAAATTCTCTACTATTATCAGACATTTGTTGGCCCCCCCATCACTACTTCTAAATAATATTTACAGTTTTAAAAATTAACTTTCTCTCTCTAAGATAACTTGTGCAACCACAAACTCATTCGAGTGAGAAATTGACAGATGAATTTTCTCTGAATATAGTTTCGTTCGTAAAACAGGTTTGTTTTTGCTATCAGGTAATATTTCAATATCCAAAAAAGAAACTTCACCCCCTATTCCAGTACCGTAGGCTTTGGAAAATGCTTCTTTGGCTGCAAATCTTCCTGCTAAAAATTCGATTTGCCGGTGTTCAGATAATTCTCGAAAGTGCGCAGCTTCTTTTTCTGTTAGAATCCGCCTTGGAAAATCAGGCTTTCTTGAAATAAGCTCTTTTATTCGATTTATTTCTAAGAGATCAATGCCTACTCCTTCAATCACTTTGACCACCACTTCAACTTATTTGTTATTTGCTCTTAATTCATCCACAACTGCTAATAAATCCGTCCCATTACTTG
>CAYROB010000169.1:0-3385 GCA_964425775.1 uncultured Carnobacteriaceae bacterium | reverse complement strand
TCCTGGATCTTGAACAGCATCCAACAATAGGAAGGGTGCTGTAATGTCAGTTGGGAATGATTTTTTTATAATTTTCATTTCAGCAAAGATTCCTTGATTTGTTTCTGTTTCACTAAGCCCATCCGCTATTTGTTTTGTAATGACGACCATCTGATCTTGATCGATATCTTTCAATTTTTTTTCCAATTCAGCATAATCTACTAAATCTTCTCTTATCATAATTTTACTAATGGATTGTTTTTGATGCTTTATTGCTTCTTCAATCAAATGAAATCCTTCAATTAAATATGTTTTCGTCTTTGTCCGTTCTTTTCTATTCTGTAGCTTGCGCCAGTTTTTGACTTGTGGATTGTTAATTGACATAATATGTTGCATTTTTTCACCTCTAAAGTTAATTTTAAAACAAAAACACTGAATCAAACTTCTCCTTTTGATTCAGCGCTTTTTCTGTTACCTGTTATTAAAAATTCACATAGTTTCTTGGGTTTACCGGTTGACCATTTTCATGGATTTCAAAATGAAGGTGAACACCTGTTGATGCACCAGTCGTTCCCATTGTTCCTAGTCGTTGACCTTGTGAGACAGACTGTCCAGTTGACACGCCTAAGTTTGATAACATGTGTGCATACAGGCTAGATAACCCATTCCCGTGATCAATTTTTACATAGTTACCAAAAGTTCTATGCCACCCTGCATAAGTAACTGTCCCTGCTTTGGCTGCGGTTATTGTTCCGCCACCACCGATATCAATTCCTGCATGTAATCGTCTTGTTCCATAAATTGGATGAATTCGGTAACCAAATTCTGATGTGACATACCCACTTACTGGCCTGGCCCATCCACTACTATTAGGCGTTGATGACGTTGACGACGTTGACGGTGCTGGAGCTTTGTTACCCGTCGCTGGTTTTACATTCTTTTCTGCTTCTGCTCTTGCCCTTGCTTCTGCTTCAGCTTTTTCTTTTGCTATCCTTGCTGCTTCTTGTCGGGCTTTTTCGGCTGCTATTTTCTGTTTCTCGGCCGTAATTTCATTTTGGATTTGCTTGGCCTTGCCTGATAACTCACTCTGACTTGTTAAAAATGTTTCTCTTTCTGATGCCGTTAGGTTAAACTTTTCAGATATAACTTCAACATTCGCATCCAGTGTGACTTTTTGTGCCTCTAATTGTCCACGATTAGCTTCCATATTTTCTTTAACCGCAAGCGTTTCTTCTTTAGCTAAATCAATTTCTAGTCTGTGTTCTTCGATTATTTGCTGATCTCTAATTTGTTCTTCCATTATCGTATTATTATTTTTAACGATCATATTAACTACTTCTATTTTTCCTACTAGTTCGGTTAAACTTTCAGCTGACAATACAAAGTCTACTAAATTTTGCGGGGACCCATCTGTTTGAAGACTTCGCGCTTGTTGAGCTAACACCCGATCTCTTTCATCAATGTTTTCTTGTAAAAGTTCAATTTCTTTATTTAGTTCTTGGATTTCTTCTTCTAATCGATTGATTTCCTCTTCCTGAAGCTCAATCTTGTTTATTAATTCAGCGATATTTTCTTGTAAGACAGCGATTTCTGTAATTAATTCCTGACGCTCAGTATCCAGAGCATTCATTTCTTCCTCTGCGTTACTAATTCCATCAGATAATTCATTCGATTTTCTCTCTAATTCTTTCTGTTGTTGTTCCAAATCAGCGATTCGTTGATTATCAGCATTTACAGTAAATGGAGATGCATTGACTGTTAAAAACATTGCTGCCGATGATAGTATTGATATTATTTTTTTATTTTTCAACCAGAATTCTCCTCTTATATTAGCTTAATATATTTTTAATAATTCATGTAAGATTTTTCTTTTATAAAACTACTTCTTGTAAAACGACTTCTTAATAGTAACAGTGATTGAATAATTTCCCAATCAATTATCAGCTTTGTTAACTAATTGTAATCTAACTGACTCTTTTCATTTCTTTGAATTCGCTTTACTTCCTTCTATTGAATACACTGCATACACTTTTTAGCTGGGAAACTTTTTTATTCTTTGTAATTATGGTAAACTTAAAGATGTAATAAAATTTCTCCGTATACGATAAAGGTAGTGAAATGATGAAACAGATAAATAGAAATTTTAAGAATGAATCGATCATTCGAATGATTCTGGCAATTATTGGGATTTTAAGTTTTAGCTTCTCAACTAGCTTTGGCTGGGGATTTATTCTGGGTGGAATTATCTCAAAAGAAAGTATTGATCTTAAAACGAAAGAAGGGTTAACTTTACTGGCTATTATTACCGGCATTATGATTTTAGTTATTTATTTTTTACTCGAATTGCCTGCCGTTTTTGGCTACATCCTCTCTACAATTAGTTATTTCGTTCTCCGCAAACTCATTAATTCTTATCAAAAAAAATAAGGTGGTATCAATAGACAAATGGGAACTACTATTTTAGGTTTTACATCAATTGTTATTTTTGGAATGGTTTACTTTCTTGATTTTAAGCTTCTTCATATTATAGATGAGGCAATCCTCAATTCATTTGCTGCGGGAGTCGGTGTCGTCTACATATTTATTCACATGTTACCGCAATTGGCACACGGTCAACCGATATTAGAAGTTAGTTTCAGAGGGAGATTTTTACTAGGTGGGGAATTTGCAATCTATATCATTGCACTCGCTGGTTTCATTTTCTTTTATTTCTTTGATCAAATACTTGTTTATACAGATCAATTACCAACAAAAAGTTATGATAAAAAAATGGAGCGTTCAATTTATTGGGCGAACGTCTTCTTTGTTTTTAGTTATAATATGTTAATTGGTTATGTAGTCGGCTCGTATAATCTAAACAGCATGACTTATCAATTAATTTTTTTAGTGGCTTACTTAGTTCATTTTGTTGCTTTAAAGTGGGGGATTTACCATGTTTCTCCTGATTTATACAATGAAAAAGCACGCTACCCGATTGTTCTCGGATTATTTATTGGATACTTTCTAGCTCTACTTTTTAGCATTTCAGAAAATATTTTTGTCATCATCGAAGCCTTCATAACAGGTGCGATGATTCTGATGGTCTTTAAGCACGAATTACCGAATGAACGTGATAATAAAAACCGTGCCTTCATTCTAGGTATTCTGCTTTCATTGTTCCTATTTATTTTACTTTAATTCGAGGTAGGTGTATGTTTTGTCTGTCAAAAAAATCGAAGTGGTTGCTGCTGCAATTATTAAGGAGCAACAAGTTTTAGCGATGCAAAGAAGTGATGCAATGACTTTACCTGGTTTCTGGGAATTCCCTGGTGGAAAAATTGAAGTTGGGGAGTCAGAAACTGATGCGTTAGTTCGTGAAATTAAAGAAGAATTGACGGTTGATATTGAGATTCTTGACTATATCAAT
>CAYROB010000168.1:322-3460 GCA_964425775.1 uncultured Carnobacteriaceae bacterium | reverse complement strand
TGAATATTTTTTGTACTCATGACCTAGTCGACGCGCATGATTTAAATAACCTTCTTCTTCAATTATTGTTGCGATACGTGCGCTTAATGATTGCTCTGGTTGCTTGAATTCTTCTTGTGCTCTTTTTATAAACCCTAAATATTTTTCTTCTAAGTCTAAGGCACGAACCATTTCTTCCATTTGCCCTAAAAATGCCAAGCCCTCTCCTTGATACTTTGATGGACTAAAAGGATTTTCATCTGAAATGATTAAGTTTCTTCTTTGACCTTCTTCAATATCTGCTGCGGTTGCTTTTTCATCCATCCACACTAGATACATAAAAAATAAATGATAAAATTCAAGTTGATCAATAGAAAGCCCTATTCGATCTAAAGGATTAATATCTATCGAACGAAACTCCACGTAAGCCACTCCCGATTCGAGCATATCAATAAATTTCGACTCTGTTCCTCTTAAACGTGCATTACCATAGAACTCACGATCTTCTGATAAATGGTCCGTTTCAACGAAATACTCAATATCCTTTATATAATCCTCTAATGAGTCATAGCTAACATTTACATCATCATGATTGTGATATCCAAATGAACTATTACGAAGACTACGAATATAATCTGTGGGAACGTCTAAATCTTTAGCAGACTTTGAATCATAAAAACTTTCATCAGCATATGGGCTCGCACCAAATAAATATAATAAAATCCATTCATACTTAAGAAAGTTTGCTGCTAATTTGACATATAAGTCATTAGCAAATGCTTCTTTGCTCGAAAAGGTATCTTGCAATTCGTAAACCGCTGCAATAAATGCATCACTAAATGAGAAGTTCAGATGAATCCCACTAATTGTCTGCAATTTTTTGCCATAGCGTTTTGCCAATTCTTCCCTATACTCGACTGCTGCTGGATCTTCTAGTCGAATAATTGGAATCTCTTGTTCTTCAGGTAAAACATTAGGCATGCTATAAGGCCATAAATACTCATCGGCATCCATTGATCGATGCAAGACATCATGAATCGCTTCTAACCAATTAAATGATTCTTCAATAGATGGCATAGCAGGTGTAACAATTTCTGGTTGTGCTTCACTAAAGTCTGTCTGGATATACGGATGATGCAAGCGTGAACCTAATGCTTTTGGGTGATTTGTTAAAGCTAACTTTTCTTTGTCGTCAGTTCGTAATCCTTCTTTTTCGATTCCATAATTTCCTTCAAAAAACAAGGCTTCTAATTTATTTTTTTGAATAATTGATGATAATTTCATTTAATTCCCTCTATTCTTTCCTAGTTGGTTGCATAATTGCTAGTTTTAAATTTGTTTAGCTTATCTAACTTCAAATTCTAGCTTTTAATCCATCCATAATCAAGGACAAGGACTTGAATCAATAGCATTAATTAGAATAATCATGTTATAATTAAGAAAGAGTTTTTGAAAGGAGCTTATCTTTGATTCAACCTTTAGCTTATCGTATGAGACCTACTTCAATTGATGAAATTGTTGGTCAAAAACATTTGGTCGGAGAAGATCGAATTATTTGGCGAATGGTGGAAGCAAAACGGTTATCTTCAATGATACTGTACGGACCACCAGGTATTGGAAAAACAAGTATTGCAAGTGCTATCGCTGGCTCGACCAAATATGCATTTCGGATGCTTAATGCGGCAACAAACACAAAGAAAGATTTAGAAATTGTTGCTGCTGAAGCCAGAATGAGTGGGAGTGTCGTTTTACTGTTAGATGAAATCCATCGTTTAGATAAACCTAAACAAGACTTCCTACTGCCCCATTTAGAAAACGGACGGATTGTTTTAATTGGAGCAACAACTGAGAATCCTTATATTTCAATTCATCCTGCCGTTAGAAGCCGTGCCCAAATTTTTGAGTTAGAATCCTTATCCGAAGCAGATATTCGAATTGGGTTAGACCGAGCTTTACATGATACCGAAAAAGGACTCGGAAATTTAAATTTAGATGTCGATGAGAAAGCAATGGTTCACCTTGCACGCGCAACAAATGGAGATATGCGTGGTGCTTTAAATGCCCTAGAAATCGCTGCTGAGTCAACTCGACCAAATGATGAGGGTGTAATTCACATTACATTAGATATCGCCGAGGAATGCCTGCAACGCAAGGCTATGACCCATGATAAGGATGGGGATGCACACTATGATGTAATTTCAGCATTTCAAAAGTCTATTCGTGGAAGTGACGTCCATGCTTCCCTTCATTATTTAGCACGCCTAGTCGAAGCTGGTGAATTACAAATTATTTGTAGACGACTGCTCATTATTGCTTATGAAGATATTGGCTTAGCCAACCCTGCAGGAGCAGCTCGTGCAGTAACAGCTGTTCAAGCAGCTGAGAAAACGGGATTTCCAGAAGCTCGTATTCCTTTAGCTAATGCAGTAATTGAGCTAGCACTCTCTGAAAAATCAGATTCAGCCATTAGTGCTATAGATGCTGCGCTAAGCGATGTGCGGAACAATAAATCTTCTCATGTGCCTGATCACTTAAAAGATGCTCATTATCAAGGTGCAAAAGAATTAGGTCGTGGTGTAGGTTACAAATTTCCTCATAGCTATCCCAATGGCTGGGTGGAACAGCAATATTTACCAGATAGTTTAAAAAATGCAATCTATTACTCACCTAAACCTACAAGCAGATTTGAAACTGCTTTAAATATGCAATATTCAAAATTCCATCCAGACAAAAGTTAATCAAAATTGTTGTAATATCTTGTTAAAAAAGTTCCCCTGTTTTTGATTCTCTTTGACTTTTGTTGGCTAATATGATATTCTTTATTTAGAAGATATCTGATGTGTACGCGATTCCTCATAATGTGTGAACCCTACAAGTCTTTAAACTCAGGGATCCTAATAGGGATGAAGATGACAAGCCTTTTCACTTGGAAGTCAAAATTATTCTTTGTGGAGCCCACCTGCAAATAGCGGGTTCTAAACAAGAAGTAAACAAACGGCACTATCGGATATCTCTACATAACCCTCACTTTGAAATCAAAGTGAGGGATTTTTTATTTTATAGAGTAAAAAAAAGCTAGTCTACTGATCAAAACAACTGCACTGTTCTCAGTTAGTTTTGTCTATGGACTAGCTTTCATCTTATTTTATTTAATGAACT
>CAYROB010000168.1:0-312 GCA_964425775.1 uncultured Carnobacteriaceae bacterium | reverse complement strand
GGCCGATATTCGGTGCAAAATTACTGCTTTTTTTTTACATACGCAAGAAAAATGTGCATTTTTTTATTTCAATCTAAATTAAAAAGCTAGTCCACAAACAAAACAACTGTCTTTTATCAGTTATTTTGAATAATGGACTAGCTTCTATATACAATTAATTAATCTTCTATTTATTTGAATCTTTCTACTTCACGCGCAAGTACTATTTCTTCATCTGTAGGAATTAGTAAAATTGCTGCTGTTGAATCATCTGTAGAGATAATTCGTTCTTCTCCACGCACGTTATTCTTTTCTTTATCTAATTTAATACCC
>CAYROB010000167.1:0-3487 GCA_964425775.1 uncultured Carnobacteriaceae bacterium | reverse complement strand
CAACCAATTATTAGTTACAACTATGGTTCTAGAAATTATGGGCGAGTAAGAGATACTTTTAAACTCTTAGTGACAGCTGCTTTTACTTATACTACTATTTTCTGGTTAGCGTTGATGATTCGACCAAATATATTTGCCCGCATCTTTACAAATGATTCAGCTTTAATTGAAATGGTTATTCCAAGCTTACGTATCTTCATGGGAATGTCCTTATTCTTTAGCCTCCAAATCGCCATCCAACAAACCTTTATTGCGCTTGGAAATGCAAGAGTCTCAATCTTTTTAGCGATTCTGCGAAAGATTATTCTATTGATTCCATTGATTCTCATTATGCCAAGACTCTTCCCAGGTAACCCAGTTAATGCGATTTTCTTTGCCGAACCAATCGCCGATACCATTGCTGTTATCGTCACTTGTATTTTTGCCTTTATTAGCTTTAGAGAGATTTTTAAGCTGGCAGATGATTAAACTTGGTTAAATAAATACTAAAGAGATGTAGCTTTTTTCAGCTACATCTCTTTTTCTATCTCATTTTTAATAAGTAGTTTCACTAAAAATTACACTTACAGCTGAATCTTAAAAGAATTTCATTAGTAGATACATCATTCCTAAAGAAAATAATCCAGTGAATATCGCAACCAAAAGTGCAAGAAAAATCTTTTGATAGCTCCGCTTTCCTTCTTCTCTTGCTTTCGAAATCTCATCTAAATTATCCCCTTCACTAAAGGCAATAATTTCCTTGTATGTTTGAATATCCAATGTCTTTTTCATTTTTTCGACTTTTAATGCCGTGTAGAATGAAACAGCAAATAATATCCCCCAAATCGCCATTCCGAGCTTATCTAAAAAATAAAACAAGGGTACAGGCGTGAGAATTGTCAGGCCAAACAAAATCGCGTAAAGCGTACTCAACTGATCAAAATCTTTTCGATCGGTTTCACTAATTTCTTTTTTCATCTTTTCCCAGTCTCCTTTAATTAGAATATCAAGCGAGACTCCAAAGACTTCACCCAAGCGAATCAGACTATTTAAATCCGGATAGTTTTTATTGTTTTCCCAGTTAGATATTGATTGCCTAGAAACGTAAATTTCTTCTGACAATTCTTCCTGAGTCATTCCTATTTCTTTTCGATATTTTTTAATCTGATTGCCTATTTCCATCTTTTCTCATCTCCCTTGTCTTAATTCATCCTAATTAAAGAATTCTTTTTCTGCCACCTAAAGTCTTTGACAATGCTGTAGAACCAACTGTCAAAAGTATTTGACATACATAGTGTATAAGTTTTGACAACCCAACAAGTATTTTTAAAATAGTCTTATTAATTTTTCACGATCTCCACACGCGCTGATCTGTCAATACGCAGTTCTGTATCACATATTTTTAAGATGGGCTTGCCGTGGGTAATGACAATGAAGATGCACGGATGCTGATTCAAATAGTCATCCATCGCTTGAATGATTGACTCTTCCATTTCGGCATCTAATGAAGAAGTTGGCTCATCAAATATCACGATTGAAGGGTTTCTGTGAAGTGCTCGGGCTAATCCAATTCGTTGCCTCTCTCCTCCAGAAAGTTCATTCACATCTTGAACATTTCGAGAGAGTATATCCTTCAATTTCAATTGTTCATAAATCTCTTCAGATAAATCCAGATCGGCTTCACCAAAGGCAATATTTTCTTCCAGTGATCCTGAAAACATAAAGATTTCTTGCGGAAGATAGGAACAATGTGCTAAATAAGATTGCACATCAATACAGTCAAGAGCTGTCTCATTAATTAAAATCTGTCCTTCATCTGGTTGCATAACACCTAAAAGGAGTTTGGCCAATGTACTTTTTTCTGTGCCACTCTCACCAGTAATTGCGATGCGGTCCCCTATTTTCATTTCCAGTGATAAATCTTTGATAATCATTTTAGATTCGCTGTACGAAAAATTCATGTTTTCAATGGTTACTGTCTCAATTGGAGCAATTGTGTCCATTGTATACCCGCAATCATCTTCTGTATCTTGTACGGAAGCTTCACTGATAAATGACTTTAGCCTTGGGAATGAGACAACGGCTTGTTGCCTAATTTTGTTTAACTTCGACAAGGCGAAAACCGGTTCAATAATCCAATGTGTATAAGAGTAAAAAGCAATTAGCACACCTAAAGTAATTTGCCCATTAACAATAAGATAGGCCCCCGCACCCAATATTAAAATCGGAACGAGAGAGTAAAACAAATTAATTAATCCACTATCCAGTGAAGAATAACGCTGTACTTTTACTTTTGACTGGAGGTATTTATTCAGTCCTTGAGCAAAACGATTTTCAAAATATTCCTCTTTTACATTCATCTTGATACTGTCATAGCCACTCACGGTTTCTTGTGCTTTATTCATTACATTCGAATACTCTGCTAGCTCTCGATTAATCAATGGTTGGATTTTCTTATTAATTACTAGATAAATTAATAAATAGATTACAAAAATAACGAAAATTAGCCCAGTTAACTCAACATTCATATTAAACAGAATAATATAGATAGAAATTATTCGAATTAACACAATAACTGCATTGGGTACTTGATGAATCTTATAGGTAGCGTAAAACTCACTATCATTTAATATTTTATTCAGCTTATCACCAATGTTATTCTTTTCTAGAACCGAGAATGGTTGACTTAAAGCTAGGGACAAGACATGACCTCTCATCAAGTTCACCCCATTGAATAATGCCTTGGAAAACAAATAATCTTTTAGATAATAAACAATGAAATCAAGAATAGAGACTACAATCAAAAGCACAGTCAGTCGAGTGATTTCTTGAAAACTGTCTGACGTTAAATGATTGTTAATTGCATCAAGTAAAAGTCCGATTAACAATGGTTGCACTAAAGATAAGCCAATCGAGAGCACTTGAAAAATAAAGGCGAAAATTCGTTGGGGTAAAATGGGTTTTAAAATGGATTCAAAATCTGTCATGCCAAGCACCTCCTTCAATCAATTTTCTGTTATTTAGCGTTTCAACAGGAAAAGTATTTCTAAAATTCCTTTTTCTCGATTTTTATTTTAAATAACTTAATCTTTTAACCCGCTGCTTTCTTAATTTGTTTCATAGCGTACCCCTTCGTAAAATTTTGTACCTTCATTATATGTAGAAAACAAGAAAAAGCAACGAATCTTCTCTTGCTTCGATCCGTTGCTTTCTATAGTTGTTAATAGTTATCGATAATTCCTCCCACAGATACGGCTGTTACAAATGGTTTATTGATCACAGGCATTATTTCTTCTTTCGTCCCGTAAATGACCATTCCTAATACTTTAATTTCATTGATTGAGGTGTCTTTAATTCTTTCATAAGCTGCATGGTGGTCTTCAGAAAAACTTGTTTGTAAAAGGGTTAAGAAGTCTTTGTATTGTTGTTCTAGAAAGAGCGTTGAATAATCTGCATGATTTACTGAAAATCCTAAGGCATCTTGCTCGCGCACAAAATTAGCTGACCA
>CAYROB010000166.1:885-3493 GCA_964425775.1 uncultured Carnobacteriaceae bacterium | reverse complement strand
AGGCTGTATAATCAGCATTAGCTGGTGTTTTTAGAAAAACTATGAATTATTCAGGATTATATAATGCTTTAAAAATTGTTTTCCACGAACTTAAGCCAACCTTCTGATTATTATCAAATTCACTCCTGCTTATCTTATTTAATTCCTCTATTAAAGTAGTTTTTTCTATACCGCAATTAGAACAGCACTTGCTCACGCTATTCTGCTTTTCTTCAGCAAAATATGCTAAGAGTTTTTCTCTTTTACAACTTTTTTGATGAATATAATCTAACATAAAATAAAGTTGTCTTTCTTTAATCTTTCGTCTACTACTCATCAACTCTTGAGCTGCTTCTAAAGTAGCCGAGGATTCAATAAAATAATTAGCTAGTTTAACTAAGGCTTCATTGGCTTCTGATTGCTTTACCTTTTTTCGATAGACTTGCTGCAAAAGAACATTTGTAGGCAAGGACTCTTCAATGAAGTACCACTGAATCTGTTCATCCCCTGCTTGATACAATAATACAGCGATACTGTCTTTACCATCTCGGCTTGCCCGACCTACTTCTTGTAAGTACATTTCTGCTGATGCCGGTAAGTGGTAGTGAATTACAAAGCGAATGTCTTTCTTATCAAAGCCCATCCCAAACGCACTCGTCGCACAGATTACTTGTAAATCATTTTTCAAAAATTGCTGTTGTATTTTAACTTTATCGTTTGTGTCAATATCTGAATGGTAGCTTGCTGCTCGGATGCCCATTGTCTCATTTAATATTACTGACCATTTATCGGCTAACTTTTTGCTCATAAAATAAATAATTCCGGGACCTTTTAGCTGATGCAGATAGTTTTTTAGAATTTCATCTTTATTTCCGTTGCACTTCTCAACAACAAATTTTATTTCTGGACGATCGACCGATTTAACTATTTCATGAGTCTGCTCTTGATCCAACGCTAAAAAATGAATTATTTCATCACGAACTTCTTTTGTCGCTGTTGCAGTTAAAGCAATTGTTCGCGGCTCACTTAGTTGTTGGCGCACTTCGGCTAAAACCAAATAATCTGGCCGGAAATCTGTTCCCCAATGCGAGATACAGTGAGCTTCATCAACCACAAACATACTTATCTTGATTGCTTGCAATGCCTGTAGAACTTTTGGATTTTGCAACATTTCTGGAGAAGTATAAATAAAGCGGTACTGATCAAGCTGATTAAATATTCGAGACCTTTCTGAGGCTGACGTTTGACTATTCAATGCAGCAACTCTTTTCTCCCCGAGTAACTTCAGACTTTCTACTTGGTCTTGCATAAGCGACAACAAAGGTGATACTACTAGAACAGTTCCTTCCAATAAATAAGCAGGCAATTGATAGCAAAGTGATTTACCAACACCGGTGGGCAACATAACCAGTGTATCTTTGCCCTTTAAAATTGATTGAACAGCCTCTTCTTGTCCTGGCCGAAAGGAAGTATGCCCAAACTTGTCTTCTAGTACTTTTTGAATCAATTCATTCATTTGGACCTCATCCTTTCTAATTCAACTAAGCGGTATTGATAAAAATCCAACGTTTCATCTGCATCCACAGCATCTCTAAAACTGTAGTCTTTCTGATTTTTAAACTGTTTAATTAGATATTCATACGTTTGTTTAGGGACAAAACGCTGGACTGGAAATCCATCCAGAATAAAAGCCATTTCTAATATATGCTCTTTCACCGTATTTTCTTTAATATAGCGTCGACGAGCAATTTGTTGAATATCTGCTCCTTGTTTTAACAACTGATAACTCTGATAAGTACTCTGTGAAAGTCCTAGAAATACTTCTTCATTTGTTTGTTTTAGAATTTTATAGGCTAGCGGCATTTTTATTCTATTCGCTTTTATGTTTTCAATTAATTCCTCTAACAAATCTCTTAAATAAAAATCAAATTCAACTGCTTCCATCTGAAGCGCTTTCGCAAGTTGGACTTTGGTTTTACCGATATTCTCGTGGCCAGTCAGGATATTTACCAGAACATCTGCTTTTACTTCCTCCATCTGTTTAAATAAAAGCTCTTGTTCCTTTACCCATTGTTTAAAAACAAAGTCCATATTCCCATCAGCTGCTTGAAATAACTGTCTAACATTTTCTTGATGCATCGGATTTTTAATTATCGGGATATACTTCAAATTCTGATAACTATATTCTGAAAATACTTGAGTAAATAGTTGCAGTCGATCCCAAAATGGCCAGCGGAGGCTTAGATTAGAAAAACCAATAATTTGATTTGGCAAATAATGATGTTTAAAATACCCATCAAGTTTTTCTTGTCCTAGAGTAGTCAATAAATAGCCTTTTTCTTTTTCAAGTAGTAACTTACCTTGTACTAAATGATTGATTATTTCTTCTAACTCTTTTCTTTCAATTCTTTTCTCAATTGAAAAACCATGATGCCAGTGATTAATTTCTGTAAGATAGAACATAGATGGCGTTCTCTTTCCTTTAAGAACATGGAGGATTTGTGAAACTCTTGTTACTTTTTCAATCTTAAAATAACTTAGAATATAATAATCAAAGTAATTTCCTTGCATCAAATCACTCATTTCTATTCTCTTTTTTCTCTACATATTGTACCTCAAGAAGATTTTT
>CAYROB010000166.1:0-875 GCA_964425775.1 uncultured Carnobacteriaceae bacterium | reverse complement strand
TTCAAAAATCTCACAAACAATTCACTAATTTTCAATAAAAAAAGACCAGCAGGTAATCTGCCGGCCTTTTATTTTCTTAATTTCATTAATTGTTTAAAATACTTGAATGATTATTCATCCGCACACCATCTAAATAGGCGCGCACTTGATAAAACAGTGAAAACAATATAAATGACACTAAAGCTCCCTTAGCTAAATTGAACGGGATTACTGAAATGGTTAGATACTCTCTAATTGGTCCAACACTAAAGCCCATAACTCGCATATAAAGTGGTGCAACTACCAACCAATTTAAAACTACCATTGTCAATGTGAGTGAAATTGTCGCAACCCCACTTGCCATAAACATTTTCTTCCGACTTAATTTCTGATCTTTAATTAAATAATAAATCGGTAGTGTATAAGAAATGGTTGCAATAAATGCAGTGGTGTCACCGATTGGAAATCCAGCTTCTCCTCCTGACGCTACATAAGATAAAAGTGAACGAACAGCAGCAATCGCAATTCCTGAGAGTGGTCCATAGACATACATGCCTAAGATAATTGGAATATCACTGAAATCTACCTTCAAAAAAGGCGCCCAATATAATAACGGGAATGAAAAGAATGAAATAATCCAAGCCATCGCCGCCAATATCCCAATAAATGTTAATTTCTTCGTACGTTTTTCGATCATGTGTAAATCCTCCTCTAATTTTTTGCTGAATTCAGCAAGTAAAATTTAAAAAGGATTCATCTATCTGAGCAAGAGCTGTGTCAATTAAAAAAACTCTATCTATTATCCAGGTGGACAACAAATAGAGCTTTAACTGCACGTTAAAAAAGCTCCATCTTCTTTATACCAGACTTTACTGTCGGTACTGGAATTACACCAG
>CAYROB010000165.1:0-3575 GCA_964425775.1 uncultured Carnobacteriaceae bacterium | reverse complement strand
TTTCACGTGCTGCTTTGTTTTTGTGGATTAAACCTTTGCTGACTGACATGTCTAGTACTTTAATTGCATTGTTTAGTACTTCTTGTGTGTTGTCTGCATTTTCGCTTACAGCTGCTTCTACTTTTCTCATTGCTGTTCGAATAGTTGTTCGTTGTGCTTTTTGGTGCGCGTGAATTTTATCGTTTTGACGTGCTCTCTTTATTGCTGATTTTGTGTTTGCCATTTAAATCATTCTCCTCTTTTACTATATATCATTTAATCTTATTAGATACGAATAACTTATACATACCTAAGACTTTAATATATTAACATTTTAACACTGTCTAGTATACAAAATTTATTGTTCAAATGCAATTTTACTTTCTTATAATCTTTGCTAGTCGCCTGATTAACCCACTACCTTATTCTTTTGAGCGAAACGCATGATAAAAAGCTCAACTTGCAATTCTTGACTAATTTGACCTGTTTTCATTTTAAAATCAGCCTCTATTAAGTAATTAAGGGCTTCTGACAGCAAGTCTTGTCTGTATCTTCGTACGTTTTGCAAGGCTAGCTTCACTCGATAAGGGTGTACCTTTAAGACTTTAGCAATATCACCTTGTGGATATCCTTGAGCATGCAATATTTTTACTTGCAATAATAAACGAAATTGCGAAATCAATAAAGCTACAATTTTAATTGGTTCTTCTTTTTGTGTCAATAAATCCTGATAGAGATCAATTGAAGCATCGACCTGACTGTTCAAAACACGCGTGTTTAATTCAAAAACATTTTGCTCAAAGCTTTTTGGAACAAGTTGATCAATTGATTTCTTCGTAATATTCTTTGATTCAATATTATATAAAAACAATTTATCTAATTCATGCATCATCGACGACAGTTTTCCGTCCGTTCTTTCAGTGAAGAGTTGAAAACCTTCATCTGATAATTGATACCCTTTTTCCTTTATCAAATCTTTGATATACCGGCTCGCATCATGTGCTCTAGCCTCTGACACATTAATCATTTGGGCTTCTTTTTCAATTAACTTTGTTAGTCGCTTTCGGCGATCGAGCTTTTCGTAAGGAGCGAATAAAACCAAAACCGTAAATTCAGCTGGCTCCTTTAAGTAGGCTTCTAACTCTTCTAAGTTATGATCTGGTGCATTTTTTACGCGTTGCCCCGTTAGAAAATAAGGGTTTTCCATAAAGACAAGTTTGCGTTCGCCAAAAAACGGCAATGAGGCTGCTTCATACAAGGCATCACTAATCGTATCTATTTCCATATCAAAACTGACAAAATTCAAATCCTTTGACTCTTCTTCAAGCGTTGACTCAAACAAAGTCTCGCGAATTCTTTCGATAAAATATCTTTCGGTACCTTGAACTAGATACACTGGGGCAAGATTCCCTGCTTTAATTTTTGCTAATTCTTCTTGGATGCTTTTCATTTTTTCACCTATTTTTATTTTATTGTTTCGATTTTTGTCAACCATTTATTTAAAAATGGTAGTTTCAAATAATTCACTTTTATCGCACCGTTCTCCGAAGTTAAATAAGTCTTGATATTTTTTTCTTTTAACAAGTCAAGAACCTCTGTATTCGGATGGCCATAGCGGTTTTTCTGACCGACTGAAATCAGCGCCGTCTCTGGTTGGATGTGGTCGATAAATTCTGCTGTTGAAGAGGTATTACTACCGTGGTGTGCGACTTTCAAGTAATCAACAGGTAAACTTGGATACACTTGGACTAAATCTCTTTCTGCTGACTCTTCCATGTCACCAGTAAATAACCACTTATCTTCACCCATATTAACATATAAAACGAGTGATTGATCATTTTTACCATCATAGTCTTTTAGTGGCTGTAAAGCCACTGTACTCTTCGTGGGATAAGTTAATTGTACCGGAGGGATAACCTCAACCATCCTACTTTCTTTTAAAGAAAGTAATTTTTTCTTAAACGCTTGTTCTTGGAATGTACAACGGGTTGCTACTACTTCTTTTATTGGCATTTCCTGATAAATATTTTCTATCTCTCCCATATGATCTTCATGAGCATGAGTTATGTATAAACGGTCAACCGCAGCGATACCGATTGATTTTAGTGATGGAACTACAACGTCTTTCCCTATCGTAAATGATTTTCCTCTTTCTTGCCACCTTTCTTTCTCTTGCCACTGAACTTCTCCACCGGTATCAATGAGTGTCACTTTTCTTGTGCCTGGTTCCTTTAATAATATTGAGTCCCCTTGGCCAACATCTAACATCAACACATAACCTGCCGGCGAGATTCGATTCCAGCTAATCGAAAAAAAGAGCAGTGAAATAACAAAAAATGATGGTACTCTATGTTGCTCAATTTTTTTAAGAACGTGCATAATACATATGATTACAATTACTAGCATCAATTGAGGCAAACGTCCAATCACAAATGAAAAATCAAATCGTCCTGTTAAATTGAACATAAACGCTTCGAGCCCTACAAGAATACCCGCTAATACTTTGTTTAAAAACAAAAAAATAGACGTATTCGCAAAGACAAAACTCATTAAAAACAAAATTGCTAATCCTGGAAATAACACATATGTAAAAAACGGAATAAATAGAAAGTTCGTAACAATTGTAATCCACGGAATTTCATAAAAATGATAACTTAATATAGGTATGCTTACAAGAAAACTCAAAAACGAGAAGAGCAAGCTCTGTTTAAAAATAGACAACTCTTTAATCCACTGCTGTTGTCCCATGATAATAAAAAGACCACTCAAACTATAACTTAATTGAAATGCTACTTCAAAAAGATGATAGGGATTAATCACCAATGAACCAATCATTGCAAGTGCCCAAGCGTCTGTACTACTCAACTCTCGTTCTAAAATCATTCCCCCCAACTGTAGCGTACGCTGACAAACAGCTCGAAAAATACTAATACTTAAACCAGCGACCAAACCATATAAGGGTAAGATAATAACTAGCAGCAGGTTTGTTCGCTCATGAGTAATTCCCATTCTTAGAAGCAACCTCTGAAAAGCTTTGGCCAGATAGCTCACATGAAAACCTGAAATACTAAACAGATGAATTAATCCTAATGCTCGATAACTCTCTTTTGTTTCTTGAGTTAAGGCAGAGCCATCCGCTATAAATAGTATCTTCAAATAACTACTTACTTTTTCATGAAAAAACTGGTCCATATACTGAATAATTCGATATCTGATAGCATCGATCCGATAGAAAAGGGCTTGGTGTAAATTGGGATCTTTTAACCAGCTAATTTCTTCAGCATAAAGCTGCCAATGAATTTTATTTCTTTTGAGATAATCTTTATAATTGAATTGATTAAAATTAGTGTTTGGCGCTGGTCGATTCAATTCTCCCCTAACCTTCACATGACTCGGTCCTTGTGAATTCAACCATTTTTCTTTTTCTTCCTCAGTTTTAAGGTAGTAACGAACAATAACTCTTTCTTTTTGCTTCTTTTTATCTGTTCGTTGAATCTCACCTTTAAAAGACAATGAATCACCATCTACCTTTATTGAGCTAAGTTCTGTTGCAAGAACAAATATGTGCTCGTCCCCTTCAAGCTTCGATTCATTTC
>CAYROB010000164.1:1292-3580 GCA_964425775.1 uncultured Carnobacteriaceae bacterium | reverse complement strand
ATTATTTTGGTAGAAATTGTAGCCAATAAATAAAGCAAAGACAGCTGCAACTGTGAGGATGCCGGTGATTAATCGATTCGATATTTTTCTCTTTTCTAATGGTGTATCCCGCATTAATAATGGATTGAGAACTGTTTGACCAATCTCATATCCAAAATTAGCGCTTTTTACAAAACGACCTTCTTCATCTAAAAGGACCGCATAGCTATCTAAACTTTCCATCACTAAATATTTCATTTGGCGGTCACTCCTTTCATTACTTCTGCTAAATGTCCGCGTATGATTTCATATCCATTTGAATAAATTAATAACAAGGCAACGATATACTTTCGGTGCCGCTCAATCGTCTTCTTTGGTGCTTTCGTTCCTTCAATTATCTTTTTGAGAGGTAGACGTTTTGTTCGCAGGAACTCATCCATAATTTCTTCCTCATCCTTTGCATAAGCGACTACCCGCTGACAGACCCTTAATGTTCGATCTTGCTTGGGGCTACTCTCTGCTATATCCGTCAGACTAACACCGAACTCGTGCATTTGATTGCTCAGCTCGATAATTTCATCCTTGGTTGCTTGTCGGATAATAATATTTTTTTCCTGATTTTCGCCATCATCAATATGATCTTCTAACGTAGTATCTTCCGTTTTACCAGGACTCGTCAAAGAAATCACTTGATTATGGCGATTATTTTTACGCCAAAAATCAATGATTCGGCTTCGAATAATCATTGAAGCATAGTTTAAAAATGAACCGCGAGTTTTTGAATAACCATTAATGGCTTCATGAAAAGCAATCATTCCCACACTTAATTCATCGTCTTGGCTTTCATCTAAAGGCCTTTTCATTACCTTGACGACTTGTGCTTTGATAAAGGGTAAATAGTTCGCAATTAATAAGTCCGCCGCATCCATGTCGCCTTTTGCATCATAAACACGTTGGACAATTGAATGTTCTTCTGTCATCGCATTTGTCCTCCTCACAATAATAGCTTACGTAATTTTTTTCTAGAAACTGAGGTGCTTCACTATATTCTATAAAATTCTTCTCAAATTATACGGATAACCCCGGCCTTCTTCAATAAGGAATACAAAATGAACAAAATAAAAAAGACAAAGCCAATTGCTGACTTCATCTTTTAGTGGTAATCATCTTTTAAATTTTAAAGCTTATTCGTATCTAATGCTTTTTTTAAGCCTTTTTTAGCTAGCGTATGGTTCACTTGTGCAGATACAAGTGCATAAATTAAGGATACAAGCGGCACACCTAATAACATTCCGGCTAAACCAAATAATGATCCCCCAATTGTTACTGTAAATATCACCCAAATCCCTGGTAATCCAACGCTGTTTCCGACAACTCTTGGATAGATTAAGTTACTTTCAAGTTGTTGCAAGACAATGATAAACACAGCAAACCAGATTCCCTGTGAGAGATTTACAACAGAAATAAGGAGAAAGCCAGCTACGCCAGCTAGTATTGCACCAAAAACTGGAATTAACGCAAGCACACCTGTAATAACCGTAATAGATAAGCGATATGGAAAATCAAACATCCACATGCCTAGGTAAACAAGCACAGCTAAAATAAATGCCTCTACCGTCTGTCCACCTACGAAACTAGAAAAAATTTGATTAGCTTTCTTTCCAACATTCACAATGTAATTCGCCCATGGAAATGACCAAATACTATAGATTATTTTCTTTAATTGGCGGATAATATCATCTTTGATAAACAATAAATAAATTGAAAAAACGATCGCAATAAAACCTGTTACAACACTGCTTACTATCGTTGCAACAAAACTTGCTGAAGTTGTTAAAATATTCGTCGCAAAGCTTTGAATATAATTAATTGCTTGTTGTTGAATTTCAATTAAGTTTAGATCAAGTTGTTGCATAAATCTGACAATATCTGGATTCGATTCAATTAACTCAGAGATGTAACGAATTAACTCAGCAATTTTAATCGGCACAGTTTCGATAAAGGATGTGATTGTTTGTTGTAAATCCGGAAGCACTAAGAAAATTAAACTCAGTGTGATTAAAATCAATAAAACATAAGATATCAAAATGGAGAGACCGCGTATCAGCCCCTTACGCTTACCATCCCCTATGTACTTTGCAAATAGCTTATCAAACAATTTTACTGGAATATTTAATGCAAAAGCTAAGCCACCTCCAATAATAAACGGAAAAAATGCAGACATAAGAACTGATGATGTCTCTTTTATCAATTCTAAATTATTCGCACTCCAATAAACTAAAACCACTATTAATAGTAAACTCAGTATT
>CAYROB010000164.1:0-1282 GCA_964425775.1 uncultured Carnobacteriaceae bacterium | reverse complement strand
TCCTAAGACCTCATTAGCATATTACTCACTCTTTTATTTCACTATAGTTAGTATAGCAAACTTATCCTGTTTTCTGATACTATTAAATTAAGATTCAACGATTTTAAAAAAGAAAGGAAGAATATCCATGGTAGCTTACTATCTCGTAAATGATCAAGGTATCCAAACTGCGGACGATACGAACTATAATTTAGAAATTTATAAATCACCTAGTCATGACGAAAAGCAGAATTTTATCAATACGTATAATTTACCTAAAGATGTTTTTTATTTTGATGATATGCCAGAAATTGCCCCTAGAATTGAGAGTTTAAAAAATGATCATTTAGGGGATGTTTCCATCTTTGTAATCTCTAATGTCAAAACAAATGGTACTGGTCAATCAGTTGAACAGCGATTGGAGTCTCACACTTTTATTTTAACTAACAAGAAATTATTCTGGTTTATGGATAAAAATATATCTAAAATCGACCAACTTTTATTTGATGCGGAAGATGGTGCTATCAATTCTCTAGAAAGTGTCATCGCCAAAACGGGACTTATTGCTTATAAAAACTTTGCGATTGAATTAGAAAGACAAAAGAAACGAATTGATGATTTCCACAAACTCGCTATTACTTCTACTAGTAATGAAGTGTTAATTAGTGTTGCTGATACTGAGCGCGATATGGTCATGCTTCAACATACAATTGAAACTCAGGAAATCGCTTTTGATCGATTATTAGAAGATGAAGCATTCATTACCAATTTAGCTAATGACTTCTTAGTTTATGACATCAAATGGTATAACAGACAAGTCAACCAACTTGTTGAAGTTTATCGAGATTTATTAGATGCAACCAGCTCTTTATTTACAGATATTATGAGCAATAATTTAAACCAACTAATGAAATTTCTTAGCACATTATCACTTATTCTTGCATCCTCAACTTTTATTGCAGGTTTGTGGGGAATGAATACTGGTGGATTGCCTTTTGAAGAACATGAATATGGGACCCTAATTATGCTCATTGTGTCCTTCTTAGCTGGACTCTTTATGTATATCTATCTTAAAAATAAAGATCGCTTTAATCACTAATGTCTTTCAAAGTCTGCATCTCACCAAATAAGCTAAAAGCTAGAAAGAGGGCTGAAACCTTCTTTCTAGCTTTTTAACTTTAATCTTTATCTTTTACCCCAGAACTGGAAGTAATCTGTTCGAATCGCACCGTTATAGAGCTTACGTTTTCTTGTTGCACGTTCGCCATAAAATTTCTCAAAATCTAAATTACTGGTGATAATA
>CAYROB010000163.1:0-3597 GCA_964425775.1 uncultured Carnobacteriaceae bacterium | reverse complement strand
TTCTGCTTTACCGGTTACTGCCACAACATCAAAACCTAATTGATCAAGGATTGCAATCGCTGAACTACCAACACCACCAGTCGCACCTGTCACTATAATATCCCCGGCTTCAGGTTTGAGGCCATTTTTTAAAAGCTTATCGATAGAGAGAGCTGCTGTGAAACCAGCTGTCCCATAAATCATACTTTCACGAAGACTTAAGTTTTTAGGTAAGGGAACGGCCCATTCACTAGGGACACGGATATATTCAGAAAAGCCTCCTGCTGTATTCATGCCCAAGTCAAATCCTGTCACAATAACTTCATCACCTACAGAGAAGTCTCCTACTGTACTTTCAACAACAACACCGGCTGCATCAATTCCTGGAGTATGTGGATAATTACGTGTTACTCCCTTGTTTCCACTAAAGGATAAAGCATCTTTGTAATTTAATGAAGAATAGTGTACTTGAATTAATAAATCGCCTTCAGGTAGATCATCTATTTTTTTGTCGATAAATGAATGAGTGTATTCTTGCTGTTCATTTTCCGTAATGAGTAAAGCTTTAAATATTTGTTTCATGAAAACACCTTCCTAGCTTATATTTTGAGTAAATTAAAAAAGACCAATCAACATATTGGTCTTTTAAATTTGTTTAACCTAATATTTAACGTCAAAAAATTTCATGAGGTATTCAAGTCGAGCGGAGCCATCAGATATATTATATTTCCTTTGATTCATTGTGTCGAAGAAATCATAACCGAATCTTTTAGCATTTTCTTCGACTAAGATCATTTTTGCTGGATTGACATCAATAATATTCGAATACCCATATGGATCATATTTTTTACGATAAAAATTAATTACTGCTTGACGCGATGATTTTGCAATTGGATTATCATATTGATGGGCAAATAATGAAAATCCAGATTTAAATGCATAGCCCGTAAGTAAATCATAGGCTTTTTTGCTTTCAGTTTCTTTTAAAAGTTGAAGATTTTTATCTAAAATTCCTTGATTAAAAATTAGCTCTAAATCAAGATGAGAGAAATCATTAACAGCCGCGATATAAAAATTCTCAGCTGATGCTAAATATTCCCGTTCAATAAAAAGTAATTTACCTAAAGCGTTGCGAACTAGCTTATGGTTTGAATTATACTTAAGAGCTTCAGAATAAGAATGATAAGCATCACCATATTTTCCGCTGGCTTGTTGATCCCAACCTAAGTTCACTAAGCGTAAAATTTCTTTCTCGATGTCAATCATTTTATTCCCTCCGATAATATCAGTTTATTATGTAAAGTTGAATCTAATCTTATTAGAAAATAATCACTAAGTAAAGTTTATGCAAACATTTAGTTTAGAAATTTAACTTCTCCATTATTATTTGCAATGGTGGAGTTTTTTGAGATTCTTTTATCACTTTAGTATTCATCATTTTCATGAATCGTTTGCCGATAGTAGTGACTTCTCTGTTAAGACGGACTTCTATTCTAGGCTCAAGATCGGTACATCCACAATAGCCACAGGGATCAATCTTAATTCGAAAGCGATTGATTCTTGCTTGACGTGGATTTATTTCGGTGGGCTCATCGTATTGATGAGCAAATAATGCCAAGCCTGATTTTTTAGAATAATCCTGTAGCAAATGTGTAGCTTTTTTAACTTCATCATTCTTCTTCATAATTAGTTCCAGTTTTGAAGAGCTGTCATTTAAAATTAATCCTAAATCAATTCGATTAGCTGCATCATAAGCAGCTAAGTAGAAATTATCAGCCGCAGCTAGATACTCTTTGTTAATAAACATTAATTCACCAAGTGCATTACGAATTAAATAGTGATCTGGATTAATTTCTAAAGCCTTATTATAAACTTCATGAGCACGGTCATAGCGACCATGTATAATTAAATCTTCTCCTTTCTTAACCAATTTCTGAAAGTTTTCTTTAACCATAATCATTTTATGCCTCCTATATTTATTGGAAATAAGTCAAATCATAATGACTTCTATTGATTCTACCATGAATGAAGCGCTTTCTCAAGGGAGGCACCTTTCTTATTAGGTGACTAAAAAGATGGGTATTCTTATAATTATTAAGAAAATTCATTAAAGACACTAAAAACCATGAATCTCGATGTATTCGCTTTTGAACAGTTACTATGTGTATAATAGTTCTCGGAAAGACAAATAAATAATTGTAGACAAAAAGAAAGAAGACCTTTATTCTAAAATCACCACAAAATCAGAAAGAGGTCTTCTTATGAATAATATTGTAACAGAACTTGTAAAAATTATAAATGATAATCCATCACTTATTGAAATCGGAATGAGCGTAGAAATTCATTTTCCAGCTTAAGTCGTTGAAGCAGCTGAAAAGAGAGCCAAACACTTTGATCAAACACAAGAATGGTTGCATTTTCAAAGGTAAAGGAGGTAGAACCAATGTTTTTAAAAGAATTCATGTTATCACTCGCTATTGCAGCACTTTTAGAACCTAAAGAAGAGTCTAAGTTCATGCGCGAAAGAAATGAAATGTTCGATGAAGTGGATAGGAAAGTTGATGCATATAGGGAAAGACAAAGGCTGCTGAGTCAAAAGCAAGAAGAATATGAAAAGCCTATAACTTACTATTCCATTTACATACAAGAAGAACCTAGCAAGAAGAATATTATTCTTTCTTCTGTAAATGAGGGTGAGGCTGTCTTTGGAACAAGCTATTCTGATATCAAAAAAGCAATTGCTGAAGTGAAGCGATTGAAAGAGGATTATTTGAGGTGTGGGTTTAAAGTGGAAACACATATTGATTTATTGGGTGAAAAGAAGATTAAAGGAGAATGCACACTAATCGTGTGTCCAAATTGTCACGTAGGAGTTTCTGCAAAAGTCTGGGATACCTATACTGCTAAGATAGAAGGGTACAATCCTGGTGAGATGTTGGGGTTAAGTAGAGGCGAATTAGCAAAGCACAAAGAGTTTGAAACCCAGTACAGATGTCCAACTTGTCATTCCGAGATTGCTGGAGCAACATTATTAGCTTAACCAAAATTGTTATAATAGTAAGCATATATTTTTTAATAACAAGCAGTTTGAAGTATACTATTGAAAAATATAAACAATTCGTTTAATTGCTAGGGAGAGAACCATAATGTCGGGAAAATATCTAAAACTACTGAAACCATTTGATTTAATTATTATCGTCTTTCTTGTTTTGTTATCTTTTGTACCAACAGCTTTCTTTTCAATCCAGGGAGCTGAAAAGAAAGATACTGACTCATACGCGGTCATTTCGATTGATGGAGAAGAGGTTGAGCGTGTACGATTAACAGGTAACACAGAAAACAGAGAGATGGTTTTTTATCCAGGTCCGGAGCAGTATAATATAGTAGAAATTAATGGGGAGCGCATTCGTAACAAAGCAGATAACAGTCCCAAACAAATTGCAGTTAAAAGAGATTGGATTCAAAAACCCGGTGAAACAAGTATTAACTTGCCGCACCGCTTTTTGATCGAGATCATCTCTGAGGCTCCGCAGATAAGTGAAGTTGATGTAGTTCCTCAATAATTATAAAAATTCTTTTATTTTTTGGAAAACCTCAGCGGATGTTTCTTCGGTTATT
>CAYROB010000162.1:0-3639 GCA_964425775.1 uncultured Carnobacteriaceae bacterium | reverse complement strand
TTTCAATTGCTTCATCATATGAAATTCTTGGATAAGGTAATTTGGTATAGTTTTCAAGTACTTCACGATCACGTTCTAAAACATCTAGTGCATAACCACAGTTATCTAGAACACTTTGTACCATGTAGGCAACATATTGTTCTTGAATTTCTAGTGAATCATCTTGATGCATGAAGGCCATTTCTCCCTCAATCATCCAGAATTCGGTTAAGTGACGACGTGTACTTGATTTTTCTGCTCGGAACGTTGGTCCAAATGAGAATACTTTGTTGAACGCCATTGCTCCTGCCTCTAAGTACAACTGACCACTTTGTGACAAGAATGCATCATCTTCAAAATAATCAATGTGGAATAAATCCGTTGTGTTTTCGGCTGCATTTCCGGTTAAAATTGGTGGGTCAATTTTAATAAATTGTTCTTTATTAAAGAATTCATACGTTGCACGAATCATTTCGTTTCGAATTAACATGCTTGCATGTTGCTTGGTTGAACGTAACCATAAGTGACGGTTGTCCATCAAAAAGTCTGTTCCGTGATCTTTCGGGCTAATTGGGTACCCTTCTGATTCACCAACTACTTCGATATTTTCAACATGAATTTCATAGCCAAATTTTGAACGTGCATCTTCTTGAATCGTTCCAGCTATTTTTACAGAAGTTTCTTGACTTAAGTGTGTGGCTAAATCAAATAGCTCATCGCCAACTTCACTTTTGATGACAACTCCTTGGAAATAAGCTGTTCCATCACGCAATTCTAGAAAGGCAATTTTACCACTTGAACGTTTATTTGCAATCCAACCAGCAAGCTCTACCTTTTCTCCAACATAATCTTTTGAATCAATAATTGAAATTCGTTTCATCTTCTATTCCCCTTATATCCATTTTAAATTACTTTTTTATATATTTTTTATCGTTCGAATCCATTCGCCCGACTTTAGTGATAGCATTGTGAAACCGATTCGACCATTTTCTTGTCGAAAGCTAATCTCCCAAATTGGCAGGTCTTCATGGACCCCTATACGTGCTTCTAGTATACGAACTGGATTTTCCAACTCGACTACTTTTCGGATTGCCTCACCTTTAGAGAAGGTCTCTTCTTGATCAACTACCTCAATTGAGCCACCTTCTTGTTTAACAATCACAATAATCTCTTCTTCCACACTATTTTTTCCGGTAATTGTTAGGTACGTTTCATTCCCGTTGTACCAGTAAAAATCATCCGCTTCAACTAGATCAGCCTGACTTTCAGCCAACTCAATTGTTTCAACGCGCGCTTGTTTCAGTGGGCTTAACGACTTTCTTAGTACTGTTGTTACGCCAATAATTAACAAGCTCATAAAAATTAGTGTAGAAATTAAAAACTTCTTCAAGCCCACTCACCTCTTTTTTTATTCAACTAACCTATTATAGCAAAAAATTAAGGGTTATTAAAACATCTCTATCAGATAAATTTAATTTTTTTGTATTTCTTCAACCTTTGTTGTCCCCTCATCAATAAATGCTTGAGCTTCAGGACCTATCTGACTAATTTCCAATACTTCAAAATCAATTCCTTTGGGCAATGCCTCTTTAAACGCAGTCGAATAATTCGCTGATAGGAAACGCTCATCTAGAATAATCATTGCGCCACGATCCGTTTGATTTCGAATCAAGCGTCCAAAAGCTTGTCGAAACTTAAGCACAGCTTGTGGTAAATATTCTCCTAAAAAAGGATTAATCGAGTGCTTTTTCAAGGCGTTTGTTTTTAAACGTGTTAGTGGAGCATTTGGTGCTGGAAACGGAAGCCTCGTTAGAATTAATAACTCTAGCTCCTCATTTGGCAAATCAATTCCTTCAAAGAAAGAATCGGCCCCTAATATGACTGCAGGACGATTGCGTTTAAAGTTTTTCAAGATTCGATTGCGTGTTCCTGAAATTGACTGCGCTAAAATCAAGTGATTACGTAACTCTTCGTTTCTTTTTAATAATTCATACACTTCTTCTAAAAGAGCTAAAGAGCGAAATAACACAATACTATTTAGTTTCGTATCTTTTAGTATCTCACCGATACTCTCTGCTAAAAGAGGTGCATATTCATGTGGCTTAATTTTCCTTGGATGAATGCTATTTTCTGGCAACATCACACGTACTTGTTTTCCATAGTCGAAAGGACTTTCTAATTGATGATACTGCATTGGCAAGTTTTTCAACTGTTCCGAAAAGTAAGTCTCAGTATCTTCATAAGACAGAGTACTTGATGTGAACACAACTTTTGAATGCGTCGCTAAATAATCAATAAAGGAATTCTCTTGCCCCCAACTTAATGCATGTAACTCAAATGTCTGTTCAATATTTTCAGGTAAATAGCTACCCCATCGCAGAGCATTCTGTGTTTTATTATCTTGGTTAAATAACTGCGTTACTTTTCCTTGCCAGACTTTTAAATAATTAATTAAATTGACCAATTCAATCAAACTTAACTGATTTTCATTGGTCAACTCTTTAAAAATTCCGTGTGACCGAATCGAAATATCTTGACTCACATATAAAAACTCTTCTAATGAGCGCAGTATATTTTTTAAGACTCTTTTTTGTTTCATGGAAAATATTTCTAAATCAAATTCATGTTCAATAAAATTGGAGTCTCTGCGCGCAAAACCTTTTTCCTCCAAGAAGGAAGCCATTAATTCTTCCATTAAATTTGTCCAAGTAGCCTTGATTGAAGTCAGTGTCCGGTCTAATACTTTCAAGTCATTAATACTCACAATCTCTCGATCGTATAAATCGTTTAAAAATCTAAATATACCAATATTATTGGAAATTGAGCCCATTTTCCCTAATTGTGCGAGTATCTCATCTACTTGCAGGTCAATGGTCGTTGCTTTGACAGCAACATCTGGAAAGTGATGGGCTTCATCAATAATTAGATAGTCCAAATTCGTTAAAATTGGTTGATCACTTTGCCAATCATTGACTAAAAAATGATGATTGGTAATAATCAACTCTGCCTTTTTACTCGCTCTTTTAATTCGTTCATAAAAATCATAATCTTTCCAATGCTCATCAGCATATTGATTCTTACGCGCTCGTATATCTTGCCAAAACTGTAAATCTAAATGACTTCCAGCATTAATTTCACCCAAATCACCTGTTACAGTATCCGTCAACCAGACAAGAATGCGCATCGATAAATAGGCTTCTGAATCTTTTCCAGTAATTTCTTTCAACCAGCGTTCAAAAACACTCAATGATAAATAGTGACTACTACTTTTCAAGAGTACTGTTTGAAGCTCTCTTTGCAACATCTGCTCCAATTGTGGGATGGATTCCTCAACTAACTGCTCTTGCAAAACAGTTGTATATGTACTAATTACAATGGGCTGTTCAACTTGTGCAATGAAGCTGGCCGGAAAGAGATAACCTAACGTTTTACCAATTCCTGGGGGTGCCTCAACAGCAAATTTCTCAAGTGACACATCCGCTTGAAAATAGTCATAAATTAAATCCATCATCTTAGCTTGCGCCGAACGATAACTATGCCCTTGATATAAAAACTTTTCTTTTTCTTCTTTTTCCTTTGGATACGCTGGTCGCTCAATTAAACTAAAGCCTTTATCTATAAAAGGTATTGGTTTTCGCATAGCTAATTGATTGACCACCA
>CAYROB010000161.1:2669-3685 GCA_964425775.1 uncultured Carnobacteriaceae bacterium | reverse complement strand
TGATAGAATGCACTTATTAATGATTCGTATCACAATACTAATGAAGATAAAGGAGTATTCAATGATTAGAAAATTAAATACCAGGCGAATTGAATCGGATAAAAATCGTTGGCAAGCATTGCTGACACAAGAGGGAATAAAATCAGAAGACAATATCGATGAGACGTATGGCCTTTTTGATAATGATCAACTAGTCGCCACCGCTTCACGCTATCAAAACGTCATCAAATGTGTGGCCGTTGACAGCCAAGTCCAAGGCGGCGCCTACTTCAACCAGATGATTTCCCACGTCATGAACCGCAATACGGAATTCGGTCATTTCAAACATTACGTGTATACCAAGCCGGAAAGTAAAGAAGCCTTTGAATATCTGGGCTTTAAAGCGATCGAACAAGTGGATGACAAACTAGTCTTTATGGAAAGTGCGATTTCCGGTTTTGATGTCTTTTTAAAGAAATTAGAAAACAAGCAAGTCGAGGCCGAAAAGATTGCAGCAATTGTGATGAACGCCAATCCTTTCACGCTGGGGCACCAGTACTTAGTGGAAACAGCTTCTATAGAGAGTGATCATGTCTTTCTGTTTGTCTTGAGCGAAGAGATGAGTGTGTTTACTGCGGATATTCGTAAACGCTTAGTGGAACAAGGGGTGGAGCATTTAAAGAATGTCACGGTCTTATCAACTGAGAACTATATGATTTCCAATGCGACCTTCCCTTCTTATTTCTTACATGAATCGGATGACACAACAAGTATTCAAGCCCGACTGGATGCGCGGCTATTCGTAAATCACATTGCGCCGGTGTTAAATATTTCGACGCGCTATGTTGGGAACGAGCCCAATTCACAGGCAACAAATATTTATAACGAAGCGTTAAAACAAGAGTTTGCCGGCAAAATAATCAAATGTCCGTCTTGTGGTGCAGAAATACAAAGTTTGACAGCGGTCTGTCCGGATTGTGGACACGAAATCAATTCTCAAAAGGTTTCTTCTTCGCTTAAAGAGTTGTACAACTCTC
>CAYROB010000161.1:0-2659 GCA_964425775.1 uncultured Carnobacteriaceae bacterium | reverse complement strand
GATATGCACAAGGTCGCGGAGGACGGTATCGCGGCTCACTGGAAGTATAAAGAGGGCATTATGGGCGACACCGGGATGGAGTCTAAGCTTGAGTGGGTGCGCCAGCTTTTGGAAAACCAGATTGATATTATTTCGGCGACAAAAGTCCGGAACTTATTACTTGCTGATGATTTAGAGACGATTAAGTATTTCGTTCCACCAACAACCTTCGCCTTTCTTCAGTCCGATGAAGGCAAAGTGATTATCGATAAGTTAAAGGATCAAGCCTTATGAAAACACGGGAAATTACCTTAGAAGAAGTATTGGACCAACGCGAAGAACGCATGTATGCCATTCAAAAAGTCCAAGCGGATTACCCTGATCATTCGGTCATTAGTTATCAGCTCAATATTCCGGGCCCTTTAAAAAATAATGCCCAGCTATTATATGCTTTTGAAGAAGGGCTCAAACAAATTCCAGACGCCGAACTTATTGTGGATTGGCGTGAAAACTTGACTGGACCAGAAGCGATCTTGATTCATCCTAAAGATGCACAAGCAACAAAGCTCGATATGATTCAGATTGAAGACCGCTTTCCTTTAGGTCGGTTGTTTGACTTGGATGTGGCGGGAGCAGATCGTAAGGCTTTAGACATTGCGCCACGCCAGTGTTTACTTTGTGAGGAGCCGGCGCATATGTGTAGTCGCAGTCGCAAGCATGGACTAGATGAAGTGTTAGAAAAAATGTACGCAATGATTCAAGAATACCAAGAGGCAAAATAATTTTTTAGTCAAAAAAAGCCCGTCTGATTCGTCAGACGGGCTGTTTGTATGGGGTATAGTTTTTACTTATCGAGTATTTCCTTTTGATACATCATTAAAAAGATGGCCAGAGCTAGTAAGTCGGCTGTGCCACCTGGATTTAGATTTTTACGAATAAATTCTTGATTCATCATTTGAATATGAGCATCAATATCTTCATAAGGCTGTCGGGCTAATTCTTTGCCGTAGTTTAAGCCTTCAATGCCCCCACGTTTCAACATATTGGAATCATTATTTTCTCTAATTAATGCCAATAATGCGCGTTTCAAGTTCTCTTGATAATCCCTTTTTTCCTGGATGATTGGTAGAGCGGTTTCGAAAATAAGCGGTAAGCCCTCTTCGACTTCGCCGCGAATTCCGGTATAGCCAAATTCTTGATAGACTTTTTCCCCATGTGTGCGAAAATTTGTGAGTGATGCGAGTTCTTCTTCAACGATACCAGCCGTCATTTCTTGGATCACTGCGCGTAATTCATCCAGTGTTGGTTCGCCCAAGTAAGCAATCGCCGCAATCGCTACGCCATACAAGAAGTTCGCCCCTTTGTGCGTATTGATATTACCGGTAGCGGAAAACATCGAGGCTTCATTTTCCATCCCGACACTGCGAATTTTATCAAATAAGGCGCGCGGTGACCCTTGGTGCGCACGTCCAGCTTGATAATAATTGCGAAAGCCGGGCGCTAATGCAAAACAGCTATCGATAAAAGTATAGTAATCCATATCATCATGTGCCCCACAATCCACTGGATCAACCAAACCTGGTTTAGGATGCAGGCTCACTTCTTGGACAAGGGACTTTAGTGCTAATTCAACAATCAAGTCTTCATTCATTATCTTCTGTACCATCCATTTCTAGGAGAATAAATTTTTTCGACCGGTAAAGATGCTTGGTAATCAGTGCTTCCATCTTCTCGCGTTCACCAGAACACATATATTCATAAATCATCCGATGTTCGCGAATGGCTTCGCCTCGACGCTGATCCGCCATTAAAGAGACATCTCTAAAGCGGGCTAAATAGTCATGTAATTTCCCTTGGATGGATCGCAGATGCGGCATTTCCGCATACTCATAAATCTTGTGATTGAATTCCTTGGTCATCTCAATCACTTCACGAACACGGCCCGCCTCATGCGCCTCCTCTGTTCGATCCAAGAGGTTTTCCAAGCGATTGGCCCGCTCTTCTGTCATTAATTTAGAAGCATTCGTGCTCGCTAAAATATCTAGCGCCACTCGAATCTGATAAATTTCTTGCACATCTTCCATTTTAATTCGCGTAACGACAATCCCGATATTTGGGACATGCTTGACGATTCCATCATCTTCCAAACGTTGCAGCGCTACTCGTACTGGTGTCCGACTTACATTTAGTGCGGTCGCATAATTTTTTTCATTGATGCGCTCCCCCATAGGGATTAACCCTTCAATAATGGCTGTGCGCAAACTCTCATAAATGATTCGATACAGTGGTTCATTCTGATTTAAATCAATTGTTGCGATTAGTTCGTCCATGTAATCTGCCATACATACCCTCCTAAACTCATGATTTATTTATCGATCTGCTCGATACTTCCCTGGTAATGCTTGTCAATCAACCCTTCAAGTTCGTCGAGTTCTTCTATCGTTAGTGTTCTTTTTGGAATAATAATTACGCTCGTGCTCGTTAAAAATATATATAAATACTCTTTCGTGAAATAAATCGACTGAATATCTTGCCAGTTCGCGCTGTGTACGCCTTGTGTAGTAACCTCTTTCACACCTTCATCACCAAATTCCAAGCGTACCTCGTCAAACAAACTCGCTAACTGACCGCTTGCAATCGTCTTTTCGGTTGATTTGATTATCTGATTTTTAGAAAATGT
>CAYROB010000160.1:0-3688 GCA_964425775.1 uncultured Carnobacteriaceae bacterium | reverse complement strand
AAACTTGTTTGTAAAAGTGTTTGAAACTCTTCGTATTCCATTTCTAAGCTTGCCGGTAAATAGTCTGCTTGGTTTGTAGAGAATCCTAAGGCCTCTTTCTCTCGTACAAAATTAGCTGACCACATGTATTCATCTGCTTGTTGCTGCATTTCATCCATTTGCTCACTATTGTACGTATCGACCCAGAACCAGGTCATTTCCAGGAGATCCATTGCTGGTAGGTTTCCAAATGTATAGGCTTGGTCAAAGGATAAGGCGACCTCGTATATTTTATCTCCAGGCATCTGTTCAATTAATTCCGTATCATTTTTATATTCTTCATAGCTAATTAGCGGATGGAAAAACAATAAGTTGCGCCAACCATTTTCTTTGTAAGTAAACTGCCAATCTTCACCGGTTACGCCAATTTTTCCACCAGCTCCGCGTGAAATGGTAAGTGCAGGAAACAAGCCAAATTTATATTGGTCCTGTTCAATAACAGGTGACTTAATCTTCATATCTTTGGCTACTTTATATTGTGTCTCTCCACCTAAAATTCCTTTAGAATCTGTTGTTTTACTAATATACCCATTCGGTGTACTCAACTGAACATAGGCGTCCCATTTTTCATAAGCTTGCTCGCTGAAGTAAGTGTAGGCAGCTAAATTTATAACATTGAGAACCAAAAAGACTCCAATAGAAATTAATGTGATCATCCAAATTGATTTTCTTTTTCCTTTTTTTAGTGCCTGTTCTATCTTTTTTTCGTCAAACATTTCCTCATTAAATTCATTCATGTGAATCCCTCCATATCTTTCGAAATTCATTTCTTGCTCGGTATAAATACGTGCGGACCGTTTCCATTTTCATTCCTAACAACACAGAAATCTCTTTGTAACTTAAATTGAAGTCATATTTTAGAAGGAGTAAAATTCGAAAGTCTTCTTTCATCTGTTCCAAAGTCGTCGTAATTTCTTCCTTTTCTTCAATCTCTAAAACACTCCATTCTGGATCTTGGTCACTTGAAAAATTATTCCAAAAGTAATCATTATCAATTGCGATAATTTGCTCACGTCCTTTTTTGCGCATGTTTTTTCTAAATTCATTTAACGCAATGGTAAATATATAGCCTAACGCTTTATCTGAATCTACCCCACTACTGTAAGTCATATATTTCATGTAGCTGTCTTGGACAATATCTTCGGCATCTTCATGTCCACAGCCATTCTTTCGTAAATAGAAATAAATCATCTTTGCTTGTTGATTATATAATTCCATTAAGAATTTCGAATTCATAGGTCCTCCTCTCAAGCATTTTAAAACACCCTTCACTAATAAAGAGTCATTCACCGCCAAAAAGTATACAAATTTTCGTAAAATACTTTTTAACTTTATAACTCTTTTCATTTTGCTATAATTAGTCTACGCAGAAAATAGTAAAATGAGGGGTTATTCAATGAGCAAGCAAATATATTTTGTATCTAATAAGTCAACAAAAACGATTGGTGGTGTCCAAACAATTATGCGCCTAATCGAAGAGTCTTTTCCAAATCGACAGTTCACTGAATTACCTTTTGTTGATAATGAAAATGATCATCAATATAACTTATTACCTAATGTTGAAGTTATTAAACCATTAAAGCAAATCAACGCATTAATTGACGCAAGTTTTCAGGAGATATTCAACATTGATGATACGGGCTTGCTTGTTGGTGGAGCACAAATCATTGTTTTTGGTGTACAAAAATTGCTTCTTGTTCCTGAGACTTACTTGGCAAACAACGAAGTAATTATTTTTCAATCCACTCGTCCTGACTTAACATTCGGTCTTCCAAATCTTACTGAAGTTCCACAACTATTACAAAATAAAGTGGAATATATCGATAAGTTTGTAACTTTCACCAAAGCAGATAAAAAAATCATTAAAGATATTATTGATCATTCTAATATTCAAACCAATATTACTTGGTTTACTATACCTAATCCGTCGAAAACTAAGCGGGAAAAACAAACAGCTTACACAAAAAACGTCATGTATCTTGGTCGTTTTGATTTCTTTCAAAAAAATGTGTTAGAGTACGCAAAAATTCACGAAAAATTACCTGATGGCTTCCGACTGAATATGTATGGATATGGGGCAGCCGAACCGGTTCTCAAAACTCTTGGTTTAAATCTGATGGGAAAAATCAATGACATTAGTGAGGTTGCTGATCAAAATAGTGTGCTGTTGCTCTTATCCCAGTCTGAAGGGTTTGGAAATGTTTTAGTCGAAGCGATGTCGGTGGGCATGCCAGTTGTTGTCTATAACTCTTATCCCACTGCTGAGTCTATTGTGACTGATGGTGTAGGAAAGTTAATTCCTTACGGCGAAACCGATCAAGTAGTTGAGGCTGTTCAAGAAATATTAAAAGACAGAGAAACCTTTGAACAATACGCTGAAAAAGCGTACCAAGAATCAAAGAAATACCAAAAAGAAACAATCGTTAAACAATACAGAAACGTTCTAGATTTATGAACTTGGTCATACATATTTAGCTCAACAGGTTCGACTAATTCAATCACTGATAGCAAACAAGGCTCACTGCAATAAGTGTGACAAGCCTTGTTTTTTCTTTTAAAATTCTTTATTCAATTTACCATGTTCGGTATCAAAACAAATGCGACATCAATTTTTACAAAGATGTATTTATTAGGTTTAATTTGAAGTCAAAAAAAGATATACTAGAAGGACGAACATATTGTAAAGGGTTTTTTTTATGTCACCAAATAAGATTGGTTTTAGTTTTTTAATTATCGGGGTACTCCTGTTAGCTGGTAAATTTATACGTACCCGTACTAAGTGGTTACAGAATTTATTTTTACCAAGTTCGATTATTGGCGGATTTCTAGCCTTGGGATTTGGTCCAGAAGTATTCGGTCGCTTAACTTCTCAATTTTTAAATGAGACTTCTTATTTTTATAATGGACTGATTCCTGAATTTATGTTGGAGGTGTGGCAGCCTTTGTCCGGATTATTTATTAATATATTGTTTGCTGCCTTGCTTTTAGCGAAACCTGTTCCTACGATGAAAAAAATATGGGATAGTTCTGGACCTCAGATAGTGATGGGACATGTGGTTGCATGGGGACAATATGTTGTTGGTTTACTACTGACTTTATTTGTATTAACTCCTGTTTTTGGGATAAATCCTCTTGCCGGTGCGTTGATTGAAATATCCTTTGTTGGAGGTCATGGTACGGCAGCAGGCTTATCTGAAACCTTCGCTCAACTTGACTATGCAGAAGGGGCTGATCTTGCACTCGGGCTAGCTACTGTCGGTATCTTCGTCGGTGTTGTCTTTGGGATTGCCATAATTAATATAGGCTTTCGTAGAGAATTTGCTCAGCTACGTGACGAACGACCGACGTTAACAGATGAAGAAAAAGAACAAATCACCGAATCATATGGCTATGCCCTTGAACAAGAAGTAAAATATCCTAAAGCCATTGAACCTTTAGCATTTCATTTGTCCTTAATCGCTGTAGCCATTTTGTTTGGGTATATCTTTCAGCAGGCATTGATCCTACTTGAGGCTTATACTTGGGGAGCTTGGACAGGCATTTATCTATTTACTTATTTACCACTCTTCCCGCTCGCAATGATTGGTGGTATCTTTGTTCAGATGATTTTTGGAAAGTTAAATCTACGTAACTATATCGATCCTAATTT